>SXQV01000052.1 GCA_005792805.1 Methylococcaceae bacterium
AGCCGCCACCCTGGCCAGCCCGGGAAGTCCCGCGTTCGTCGAGCATCCGGGCGAGGCCGGACACGGCGATCTCGGCAGGATGACCCCGGAAGATGTCGTGCTGGCTCTATCACATTCTGGCGATTCTTCTGAAATCCTCACCATCGTCCCCATTCTCAAACGCCTCGCCATTCCGCTGGTGGTCATGACCGGTAACCTGCTGTCACCCCTGGCCCGCCAGGCCGATGTGGCACTGGACACCGGCGTCACGGAGGAAGCCTGTCCGCTGGGTCTGGCGCCAACCTCAAGCACCACGGCCGCCCTGGTCATGGGTGACGCATTGGCCGTTGCACTCCTGGAGGCCCGTGGATTCAGCCAGGAGGACTTTGCCTTTTCCCACCCTAGCGGCAGCCTTGGACGGCGCCTGCTGATCCGCGTCCGCGACATCATGCACACGGGCAACCAGATTCCCGTGGTCGATACGCAGGTCGCGGTGAGTGATGCCATACTGGAAATGAGCGCCAAAAAACTCGGCATGACCGCCGTGGTGGAGTCCAGTGGAAAGCTGCTCGGCATCTTCACCGATGGGGATCTGAGGCGCTTGCTGGCCCGACCCATCGACATCCATACGACCCCGATCCATCAAGCCATGACTTACGGCTGCGCAACCATCGATCCCGACTGTCTGGCAGTTGAGACTGTCCGCATCATGGAAGAAAGGCGTATCAGCGCCCTGCTCGTCATTGATGCCGATTCACAGCTGGTGGGTGCGCTTAACATGCATGATCTGCTCAGGGCGGGCATCGTTTGAGCCCGATGACGCTATCCCGGGATGTGATGAGTCGGGCGGCCCAGGTTCGCCTGCTGATCTGCGATGTGGACGGGGTGCTCACCGATGGCAAGCTTTTTTTTACATCCGATGGGCAAGAACTGAAAAGCTTTCATGCCCGCGATGGGCATGGGATCAAGCTACTACAGAGAACAGGGGTTGAAACTGCCGTGATTTCCGGCCGGAACTCTCCCGCCGTGGCCTTGCGCATGGACAGTCTGGGGGTCCGCCATGTATACCAGGGCCGTGAAAGCAAACTGGCACCTTTTGAAGAGTTATTGAGCCTGCTGGGGCTGACTCCCGAGCAAACCGCCTTTGTCGGTGATGATCTGCTCGACCTGCCCCTTTTAAGACGGGTGGGTTTGGCCATTACGGTGGCGGATGCCCATTTCAGCATCACCAGTGCAGCCCACTGGACTACCACTCAAGCCGGCGGGCACGGGGCCGTCCGCGAGGTTTGCGATCTCATCATGCACGCACAGAATACGTTGCCAGCCGTCATTGAAAGCTATTTTTGAAAAATTCCGCCCCTTCGGCGCTGCCTCCCGCTACGTTCTCATGGGGTTGTTGACCCTGGCGTCCTGGTGGGCTGCGGAACATTTCGGGCCACCCATTGAACCTGGCCGGAAACTGGAACCGGGGAAAGTCGATTATTATTCAAAACATTTGCAGCGCACCATCATGGATGAAATGGGGAAACCAAAGGAAATGCTGCTTGCAGAAGAACTCGTGCATTACGAAGACGAGAAGCGGACTGAGCTGAGCAAGCCGGTATTGACGCTCTACACTAAAGAAGGCCCACCCTGGGTCATCCACTCGGAAACCGCCACATTACCGGGTGAAGGAGACGAAATCTTGCTGAATGGTGAGGTGCTGGTTCTGCGTGACGCCAACAAAAACGGGAGAACCATGCGCATCGAAACCAGCAATGCCCGAGTTCAGCCCGACAACAATTACGCCGAGACGGATGAAGACATCCGGGTCATCAGTCCGCCAGACTACATGAGCGGAACAGGCGCGAAAATGAAGTTTGGTGATGGTATCCAATACAGCGTTCTGGCCAATGTCCGAAGAAAACATGATGTACAGGAATAGCAGAAGGCGCTTTGCCGACTCGCCGAAGGCAATCAAAACACACAAACGGATGCCCCCGCTTCATCAATCACTAGCAACATGGCTGACCAGAGGATTCATCCAGCTTATGTTGAGCGGGGCCATCCTGTTGCCGGGCTCCACTTTTGCCCTCAGCAGCGACTCAAAGCAACCCATGTATATCGAGTCCGATTCCGTGGTTTACGACGAAAACAAGGGGGAGACCGTCTATGTGGGAAATGTCCGTGCCCGCCAGGGCAGCCTGGAGGTAACCGGTGAAAAAATGATCATCAATCAGCAAAAAGGCCAGGCCGACCAGATGATTGTTTATGGTAACCCGGCCCGTTTGCAACAATCGCCGGACGGCGGTGGCCCGGACAATCACGGCATGGGTAAACGAGCCGATTATTTCCCGGAATCCGGCATTCTCATCCTCAATGGTGATGCCGTGACCTGGGAAGGCCCCAGCCCTGATACCAGTGAACATACCGTCAAGAGCGATCACATCGAGTACGACACCAGGAACTCCATCTATAAGGCGGGTTCAAGTAAATCAGGGACTCGTCGCGTTCATGTCAAGATTATCCCCAAGGAAGCCCAGGCTGAGTAACCGATGACCACGCTGACCACTCACTATATCGTCAAGCGTTACCATCGGCGCAATGTCGTCGATGGCGTCACGGTCACCATCAATACCGGCGAAATTGTGGGTCTGCTAGGCCCTAATGGTGCCGGGAAAACTACCAGTTTTTATATGATCGCCGGGCTGATCAGCCCCGATGAAGGGCATATCCGGCTGGATGGCCGGGATATTACGTTCATGCCCATGCATGAACGGGCCCGGCTGGGAATAGGCTATCTGCCTCAAGAACCCTCGATCTTCCGCAAGCTCACTGTGGCGGAAAATTTAATGGCCGTACTGGAGTTGCGCAAGGATCTCACCTACGGCCAGCGTGAACTGATTATCGAAGAACTGCTCGATGAATTCAGCGTAGGCCATCTCCGTAACCAGTCCGCCATGGGCCTGTCTGGGGGTGAACGCCGCCGGGTGGAAATCGCTCGGGCACTGGCCTGTGAGCCGCGCTTCATGCTGCTGGACGAGCCCTTTGCCGGCGTCGATCCAATTTCAATCATCGATATTCAGAAAATCATTGTCCACCTCCGGGAACGTGGGATTGGCATTCTGATTACCGAACACAATGTCCGGGAAACACTCGGGACCTGTGATCGCGCTTACATCCTTGCCGGTGGGCGCGTCATTGCGGAAGGCAATGCCGAGGAAATCGTGCGGAATGCTGAAGTGCGCCAGGTTTATCTCGGTGAAAACTTCTCCATGTAGACCAAACCGCCGAGAATCCTGGGCTATACTCACAACGGGGGGATAGCTTGGCCAGAGAGGCCAAACCAGGGATCAGGACATCCATGAAACAATCGCTACAACTCCGCATGGGCCAGCATCTGGCCATGACACCGCAACTGCAACAAGCCATAAAGCTTTTGCAGCTTTCGAGTGCGGATTTGCAACAGGAAATCCAGGACGCCCTGGACTCCAACATGATGCTTGAGATCGCTGAAGACGAGCCCAGCTCAGGCCACACCGGAGATTTATCTGAGGTTGGGGTGCCAACGATTACGGATAACGAATACCGGGAATTGCGGGACATGGATGCGGTGAAAGAGATTCCCCGGGAACTCGCCGTGGACGTATCCTGGGAGGATCTCTACGAGAGTATTGCGACAGCTCAGCCAGCGGGTCAGTCCGGCGGGGAAAATGATGATTTTCCGTTTCAGCGGGCGACCGGACAGACCCTCCACGAACTGCTGGCCTGGCAAATGGAAATGTCACGCTTCAGCGAGCGTGATTACGCCATTGCAACCACGCTGATCGATAGCATCAATGATGATGGCTACCTGGGCACCACATTGGATGAAATTCATCAGGGACTGTCCCATCAGATACCTGCATTGGAATTGGATGAAGTCCGGGCGGTACTGCATCGCCTGCAAACTTTCGAACCGGCGGGCATTGCGGCCCTGGACCTGGCGGATTGCCTGCGCATACAGCTCAATCAACTGCCGGACTCCACACCCTACAAAACACAGGCGCTAGCTCTGGTAGGCAAGCACCTGGATCTGCTCGCCAAGAAAGACATCGCCGGACTGAAGCGCCATTTGCAGATGGAAGATGAAGAACTGGGCGCTGTCGTTGGTTTGGTCCGCCGTTTGGAACCAAAACCCGGACAGCAGATCACCATCAACGATTCACAGTACATCACGCCTGACGTATATGTAATCCGTCAGGCCGACCGCTGGACGGTCAAACTGAATCCAGATATTGCCCCACGGCTCCGGGTCAATCCTTTCTATTCCGGCATGGTCAAGCGCGCTGACAGCAGTGCTGATAACGCGTCCATGCGCAACCACTTGCAGGAAGCCCGCTGGTTCATCAAGAGCCTTCATAGCCGTAATGAGACCCTGCTGAAAGTTGCCAAAAGCATCATCGAGCGCCAACAAGCCTTCCTCAATGAAGGCGAAAAGGCCATGAAACCCCTGGTGCTGCGGGATATTGCCGAGGAAGTTGGCATGCATGAATCCACGATATCCAGGGTTACCACTCAGAAATACATGCACACGCCCAACGGTATCTTCGAGTTCAAGTACTTTTTTTCCAGCCATGTCTCCACTCAGGGTGGGGGAGAGTGCTCCGCCACCGCCATCAAGGCTTATCTCAAGGAAATCATCTGTACTGAAAACGCCCAAAAACCACTGAGTGACGAGGCCATCGCCAAGATTCTTCAGGGCAGAGGAATCAATGTGGCCCGCCGCACTATCGCCAAATACCGGGAGGCAATGGCCATCGCCCCCTCCAGTGAACGAAAACGAATCTTCTAAACCGGCCTCTCTGAAAAAAGGTAAAAAGCCCATGAACATTGACATTAGCGGACACCATATCCAGGTTACCGAAGCACTCAAGAACTACGTACATGAAAAGTTCGCACGATTGGAGCGGCACTTCGACCGGGTGATGGATGTGCATGTTGTCCTTGAAGTGGAGAAATTGGCGCAAAAGGCTGAAGCAACCGTCCAGATTTACGGTGGTTCGCTATTTGCCGAAGACACCCAGGAAGACATGTACGCGGCCATCGACGGGTTGATCGACAAACTGGACCGCCAAATTGTCAAGCACAAGGAAAAACATCAACATCGCTGAATCGGCTGCAACTCTCCACCCAACCTGCGCGGTGTGATCCGCTTCACACACATCGGGATAAACGTGACCAGACAGAGGAACGGTTAGATGGAGTTGATCATTGTCAGTGGCCTGTCAGGTTCCGGCAAAAGCATTGCGCTGGAGACTTTGGAGGACAGTGGGTATTACTGTATTGATAACTTGCCGATAGCCCTGTTTGAGCCCTTCGTTCGAGAAGCCATGAATGAGGGTGTGCTCACTTATCGAAAAGTCGCCATTAGCATCGACGCTCGCAGCGGCTGTGAAAGTCTCGAACATTTTCCTCAGACACTTGAACTCGCAGCCAAGCTGGGAGTTTCCTTCCAGGTCATTTTCCTGAAAGCCGGCTCGGAAACCTTGCTCAAGCGATTCAGCGAAACCCGGCGAAAGCACCCGCTCACGAATAGCACCCATTCACTCATTGAAGCCATCGACCGGGAGCAAAACCTGTTGCGCCCCATCATTAGCCGTTCGGATCTGGTGATCGATACCAGCCATACCAACGTGCATCAACTGCGCGAACTCATACGGGAACGGGTGGGAGCCAAAAATCAGCATCGAATGTCCGTCTACTGCCTGTCGTTCGGCTATAAAAATGGCATTCCATTCGATGCTGATTTCACCTTCGATGCACGCTGCCTACCTAATCCGCACTGGGAGCCAACCCTTAGACCGAAAACGGGTCGCGATCCCGAGGTCAGAAAGTTTCTGGATGACATCCCAGAGGTTCAGCGTTATCTCGACGATGTCACCGAATTCATGCAGAAATGGACTCCGCGCTTTGCCTCCGAGAATAGAAACTATCTAACCATTGCCATCGGCTGCACGGGCGGCCAGCATCGTTCTGTCTACCTTACGGAAGCACTGGCCACCCGTTTGTCCTCAAAGGATTACGATCTTCTGGTGCGCCACAGAGATCTTCGCTAACCGCCTGCCACTGGACGACGCATAGGCACCCCAGATGTTCATTTCGACCAAGGCCGCACGATTACTCTTGCTCATCTGCCTGGATTTTTCAGCTCCGGATCTGTGGGCAAAGAAAAATGACCCGGCCGGCAAGACGACCTCGCAAGCTCAGCAAGCGGCCCCTCACCGGGAATCCGCGACACTTGGCATCGCCTATCTGACGCAACCCCTGTCAAACCCGCCGGCAAAACCATTTTATGACCCCATCATTAGAGAGCCCGGGCTCAAGGGAGCCAGGCTGGGCATCCTTGATAACAACACCACCGGGCAGTTCACCCATCAAGGTTTCAAACTCAGGGAGTTCGTTATTCCTCCTGAGGAAGAAGCAGCAACTGCCTTTAAAGCCCTTGTACGGGAGGGCTATCATTACGTGATCCTTGATCTTCCTGCCAGGTTGATCGACCAACTCGCCCGGCTCCCGGAAGCGGACAAGCTCTTGTTGCTCGATGTCGCCAGCCGGGATGACGTGCTGCGGGGAACGCGCTGTAGAGCAAATGTGCTTCACTTCCAGCCCAGTCATGCGATGCGTGCCGATGCCTTGGCTCAATATCTAATGAAAAAACGCTGGAAGCAATGGCTGCTAACCATCGGAAATGACCCGCAGGACACACTTTTTGCCGCAGCAATCCGGCAAGCCGCTAAAAAATTCGGGGCGAAAATCACCATAGAAAAAACCTGGGATCATCACTTTAATAATCG
The DNA here is from genome assembly GCA_005792805.1 of Methylococcaceae bacterium. Taxonomy (GTDB): domain Bacteria; phylum Pseudomonadota; class Gammaproteobacteria; order Methylococcales; family Methylococcaceae; genus UBA6136. Next base: position 6,795 of record SXQV01000052.1, read on the forward strand.
ACGATCTCCAGAATCCGAGATTCCGGTTTTCACTCAGGAAGATGACTACGATGTGGTAGTCGTTGCGGATGAAGCGCTGACGTTTGGCGACATCCTTCCTTATCGCACTTGGCTACCTAGACCTGTCGCCGGAACATCAGGGCTGACACCCGTGTCCTGGGACAAAACGCATGAAGCCTGGGGAGCCTTGCAATTACAGCAGCGTTTCCATGAGCTGGCCGGTCACTGGATGACCGAAGTCGATTACGGTGCCTGGCTCGCTGTTCGCACCCTTGGAGAAGCCGCCACACGAGTCAAATCCATAGATTTCGACGCAATTAAGGCCTTCATTCTGGGTCCTGACTTCACATTGGCCGGATTCAAAGGCGTACCGCTCTCTTTTCGCCCATGGGATCATCAATTACGCCAACCCCTACTGCTGGCCGGCGAGCGCTCTTTAATCGCCGTCGCCCCCATTGAAGGCTATCTCCACCCGAAAAACGAACTCGATACGCTGGGAGCGGATACAGCAGAGACATCCTGTAGTTTTTAAGGTGATCCCCGTGATCCAAAAACATCAAATTCAACACCAATCCTTGAAAGTTAGTATTGACGAGAAAGGGCTTTGAAGGTTTAATACGCGACTCGATTTGAGATGCGGCCAAGTAGCTCAGTTGGTAGAGCAGGGG
>SXQV01000053.1 GCA_005792805.1 Methylococcaceae bacterium
CCGAAAATCGCGGGAGTGACTATATCGGCATCGAAGTCCACCGTCCGGGTGTGGGTCATCTTCTGTTACGCATCGAGGAACAAGGCCTGAGCAACCTGCGCGTGTATTGCGCGGATGCCATCGAGATATTGAACCGCACTATCGCCGATGCCAGCCTTGATCGATTGCAACTGTTCTTTCCCGATCCCTGGCACAAAAAGCGTCATAACAAGCGACGCATTGTAAACGCCGAATTTCTGGCCTTGGTTTGCCGCAAGCTGAAACCGGGTGGCGTCTTTCATGCCGCTACGGACTGGGAGCCGTATGCCATGCACATGGCCGAGACACTGGCCGCCTGCCCTGAGCTGAAAAGCCTGGCGAATGACTCCCCCTATTCGCCCAGGCCCGATTATCGTCCGCTGACCAAATTCGAATCACGCGGCCACCGGCTGGGCCATGGGGTGTGGGATTTGCTGTATCGGCGATCCGGCGATCCTGCGGATGCCGCCTGTCGGGTTACGACTCGCCCAACGGATTGACTCATCATCCAGGCCGATGGTCTCGCACGTCTAACCCGACCTACATGAAAAGGCTTGCCGGGATATTTCACAGGCGCTGACTTGAACCGCTAGTTTTCTGCTGTCATGAAAGATTGAAGCCACACCGGCATCACCGAAGGCGAGATGACTTTTATCCGCTTTTCGCGGCCAGTCTCACCCGCCAGCAACACGATGTCCCGCCTGGGGACTTTGAATACGCTCGCCAGATACGCAATCAAATGCTGATTCGCCTTGCCATCCACAGGCGGGGCGGTAATGCGGATTTTCAGACGGTTACCGTGAAAACCGACGATCTCGTCCTTAGAAGCCCGTGGCTGGATGCGGACATCAAGAATGATGTCTTCACGGGTCACCATCGCCGCCAACGCTTTAATTGAACACGGCGGCCAATTGCTGCAACGGGGGCAACAGCAGCATTTTTGCCAACTGAATGCCGATGATGGGAATGATGGGTGAGAAATCCATCCCCCCGCTCGCCGGCAGCAAACGCCGACTGGTCTGGAGCAGTGGTTCGGTAAGACTGTACAGCAGGGACACCGCCGGGTTGTAACGGGTCGGCCCCACCCAGCTCAGTACGGCGCGGATGAGGATGGCATAAAAGTAGATGTTCAGAACCATCTCAAGCAACTGGGCTACGGCCCAAATCGCCACCGATGGGAATGACGGCAGCGCATCCAGCCCGCGAATCAAAAAGATCAAAGCCCCGCTGACCATTTGCAGACCCAGCATGAGCACCAGGGCGGCCGTGTCGATCCGGCCAAACGAGGGGATCAGTCGACGTAAAAACTTCAGCGGCGGGTGAGTAATCCGGATCAGGAATTGCGACAGCGGATTCTGATAATCCGCTCCACTCCACTGGAAAAGGAAGCGCATGACGAGCGCGAAAATATAGAGACTGAAAAACGTATCGACAAGAAAGATCAAGGGCGTCGCCCAGTAACTTGCGGTCATCATCAGGCTCCCAGTTGTTGAGACATTTCCGCCGCACGATGCGAGGCGGCTTTCATGGCCTTGGCCACCAGCGGACTTAAACCGCCTTCTTCAAAGGTCGCAATAGCCCGTTCCGTGGTGCCCCCCGGGGAGGTGACCCGACGACGCAATTCGGCCGGTGCCTCTGCCGACTCGATAGCCATGCGACCCGCGCCCAGTGCGGTCTGCTGGCTGAGCAGGCGCGCCGTTTCCCGATCCAGCCCCAAGGCCACACCCGCCTCCTCCATCGCTTCCATCATCAGGAAGAAGTACGCCGGGCCGCTGCCGGACAATGCCGTTACCGCATCCAGCTGTGCTTCCTGGCCGACCCAAACGGTCAGACCCACGGCCCGCAGGATCGCTTCTGCCTGACTGCGTTGCGCCTCGCTCACGCCGGAATTCGCACACAGGCCCGTTGCGCCGGTTTTCACCATGGCCGGTGTATTCGGCATGCAACGGACAATCGCCATATTGCCGCCTGCCCAGCGGTCAATGCTGGCGGCGGTTATGCCAGCCGCGATGCTCACCACCAGGGGGCGACGCGTTTGCAGGCAATCCGCCAGGTCCTCCACCACCGGCCGGAGAATCTGGGGTTTGACCGCCAGCACCAGAATCCGGGCATGCTCCGCCACAGTGGCGTTGCGGGTCGTGGTGTTCACACCGCAACGCTCGGCCAGGCTGGCGAGCGCGGCCTCATCAATATCGGAAACCCAGATACGGTCTGCTGGATAGTTGTCCGCAATCAGCCCGCTGATAAGGCTGGCCGCCATGTTGCCGGCGCCGATAAAACCAAGAACTTGGTGTTTCATGAAGTGGGGTTCCCTATTTTGATCTGGCCGACATTTTAGCCTAGCCTGATCGTGGACCAAACACGGCCGTACCAATACGGACAAAGCGGGCACCTTCCTCAATGGCCGCCTCAAGATCGTCGGACATGCCCATGGAAAGCGTATCCAGCCCCGCCCTATCCAGACTTGCCATTGCTTGCCGGAGCGCACGGAACGGAACCCGCTGCCGTTCCGGATCGTGGCTCGGCGCCGGAATGGCCATTAATCCACGCAGCCGCAGGCGGGGAAGATTCTCGACTTGAGTGGCCAGCCTTGGCAAGTCGGCCAGGCGGACTCCGCTCTTGCTCATTTCATCACTGACATTGACCTGTAGACAGATATTCAAGGGAGCCAGCCCTTCGGGGCGCTGTTCACTAAGTCGCTGGGCAATTTTGAGCCGATCAACACTGTGCACCCAGTCGAAATGGGCCGCGATGGCAGCGGTTTTGTTCGATTGAACCGGTCCGATGAAATGCCAGATCAGGCCGGGTACATCATCCAGATCAGCCTGCTTGACCAGGGCTTCCCGCAGGTAGTTTTCGCCAAAGTGCCGCTGACCGGCAAGAATGGCCTCCCGCAGGGCGGCAGCCGGTTGGGTTTTGCTGACCGCGATCAACGAAACCGACGCCTCGGGCCGGCCCGCCTCGCGTTCGGCACGGGTGATGCGGCTACGCACCGCTTCGAGTCGTTCTGCAATGGAAGGCGACATGGGTAAAATCGTGATGTTCTATACTTTGGATGCCAGCAATCAGCCTAGCCGCTGCCTCGCGCTTCCACAAGCTGCCTAATCATTGCCCCGAATGGACATCACTGAACTCCTGGCCTTTTCGGTCAAAAACAAAGCCTCCGACCTGCATCTTTCCGCCGGACTGCCACCCATGATCCGGGTGGATGGTGATATTCGCCGGATTGATGTCCCGCCGCTGGATACCAAGGAGGTCCACAACCTCGTCTACGACATCATGAACGACAAACAGCGTCGTGATTACGAGGAATTTCTGGAATGCGATTTTTCCTTCGAGTTACCGGGACTGGCCCGCTTTCGTGTCAACGCTTTTAACCAGAATCGCGGTTCCGCAGCAGTTTTTCGCACCATTCCGTCAAAAATCCTTACGCTGGCGGATCTCGGCTGCCCCAAGTTTTTCCAGGAAGTCACCCGCCACTCCCGTGGCCTGATCCTGGTGACCGGCCCCACGGGTTCGGGCAAATCAACCACGCTGGCGGCGATGATCGATTATGTTAACTCGAACGACTATGCCCATATTCTGACAATCGAGGATCCGATCGAGTTTGTTCATGAGAGC
>SXQV01000054.1 GCA_005792805.1 Methylococcaceae bacterium
TGCTCACAGGCCTGTCGCCTGCCTTACGAAGTGCTTGACGGCAAGGGCCGCATCGTGGCGCATCAGAAGCATGTGCTGTCAGTCAAGGACAACGACCAAAGTAACAATTTGAGGGCATTGGTGGATGCCGGGGTGCGCAGCTTCAAGATCGAGGGACGCTACAAGGATCTGGCCTATGTGAAGAACATCACCGGCCATTACCGCCGGTTGCTGGATGCACTGCTGGAAGAGCGAACCGACCTTCGCCGTGCGTCCTCTGGCAGCACACGACTGTTTTTCACGCCGGACCCGGACCGCAGTTACAATCGGGGCAGCACCGATTATTTCGTCCATGGTCGCCAGCCGGATATTGGCGCCTTCGACACACCCCAACACGCTGGACTGCCGTTGGGATGGGTCGTAAAGACCGCCACCGATCATTTCGATGTGGAATTGCACGAGGGCGTTGCAAGTCTTAACAACGGCGACACTCTCACCTATTTCAATCTGCAAAAGGAGTTGCACGGCTTCCGGGTGAACGTTGCTGAACCCCTGGGCAATGCGTGCTGGCGAGCCTTCCCCAATGAGCCGATGGCGGCCCTCAAGGATTTGCGCAGAACCGTGGAACTGTCCCGCAGCCGCGACATGGCGTGGGAGCGGTTGATGGAAAGCGATCGCACGGCGGACAGACGGATCGCCGTAGATATGGCGCTGTTCGAAACGCCGGAGGGTCTGATTCTGCAATTGCGGGACGAGGACGACCACGGCGCCTATGTCGAACTGGCCCACGAACATCAGACCGCTCACGATCAGGCCCGCGCCGACTGCACCATACGGGAAGCCCTGAGCAAACTGGGCAATACGCTTTTCGAGGCGCGGGAAATCGTCATTCAGCCACTAGAACACGAGCGGCCAGGCTTCTGGCCAGTCTCGGTCCTGAATGCGCTGCGACGTGACGGCATTGCCACGCTAGAACAAGCCCGCGCAGACAGCTGGACCCGCTTGCCACGGGCCACACCGGTGGAGCCGCCCGCCAGCTACCCTGATGACAGCCTCAGCTATCTGGCCAACGTCTACAACCACGAGGCGCAGCGCTTCTATCTGACGCATGGCGTCCAAGTGATCGAAGCCGCCTATGAAAGCCATGAGGCGTTGGGCGAGGTGAGTTTAATGATCACCAAACATTGCATACGCTACTCGCTATCCCTGTGCCCGAAGCAGACCAAGGGTGTGACGGGTGTGCAGGGCACGGTGAAGGCCGATCCTCTGCAACTAATCAATGGCAAGGAAAAGCTCACACTGCTCTTCGACTGCAAACCCTGCGAGATGCGCGTAATGGGCAAAATCAAGCGTGGCGTTCTCAACAAGATCACAGAACAGCCGTTGCGGTTTTTTCGCACCCGACCGCAGGACACACCTTGATTAGCAAAAATCAATCTCTCGTTCGCAAAGAGCATCCGGTGGAGGTGCTCCCCTTGAGCTCCGGAAGGTGCTCTTGCACCATACAATCGGGAATATCACGCTGCATTATTCCCCAACCGGGATTCAGTAGTGGATCGACGCGGTTGAGAATCTTTCGGACATAAAGCCGCGAGCGATGTTGCGCAAAAACCCGGATAGCGTGGAATGATGACCTCCCGCGTAGGTTCTAATCCTTATATCCGCCCCGTCATGAGGTAAAGCCGCATCGCTATGCCAAACAGCATCCATACGCAATCGACTTCTCATGGCACTCAAGAAATCCGAACTCTATTCATCCCTCTGGAAGTCCTGCGACGAGTTGCGCGGTTCTCTGTTCTTCGTCGGTTGGGATGTCGGCGGCTGGAATTGCGACAAGAACGGCAAAAGCCGCGATGCGATAGTGATTCTTGATGCCGAGCGAAACATCGTCGGCCTGCCGTGGCGGGGAAATTTACGCTCCACGATCAACAAGGCGACGGACACTGCGGACTGGATCAGTCATTTGTTCGCTCTGTGCAAAGCTCCCACGCAAGGTAGCTCCCGCATTATTCTGGCCATCGACACGCCACTGGGCTTCTCCGAGGCATTTGTGCGTCTGGTGACACAGAGAGTCAATGTGGGTGAAATCGGAAGTTCAGACACCAATCTCTACCTGTATCGACAAACCGAGCGGTTTCTGTTTGAAAATGGCCTTAGTCCACTCTCGGCAGTCAAGGACATGATCGGCAGTCAGGCGACCAAAGGGATGCATGCCCTAGCCAGGTTCGCTCCACTAATGCCACGCTGTGGCATCTGGTCGAGTGGAAAGAGGCTAACCGCCATTGAGGCTTACCCATCCGCCTGCAAGAATTCTGCGACGGTTGCAGAATTACGCGAACCGTTTCCCAAACTCGGGCATGACGACCTGGACGACGCATTGACCTGCGCTTTGCTTGCCTACATTTTTGAAGTTGATTTCAATGCGCTTATCGTTCCGGAGGCCGATGTGCCGCTATCGGAGGGGTGGATTTGGGTGCCGAAGGATGTTCAGCCAAAGCCAGAACGCGACCAAAGAACGGGCGAGTGATCTTTTTATTCAGCAACCGATCCCGGTTCGCCGTGAAGGTCGAGTGGTCCCATACCTCGCCATCCAGAGTCAGATCCGTTGGAAATAAACCCTAGCCTTCAGCATCATGTTCCATTGGAAGAGGCTGAGTCTTGTCTTATATCAATGGCTTCTTTATCATTGTTAGGTTTAGTTGGCGGCTGGCAACAGCTGTCACTCCTTGCCCTACCAAATTTCGGGGGGCTTCATTAACCGTAAGGAGCATTCATGCGACATTATGAAATCGTTTTCATGGTTCATCCCGATCAGAGCGCACAAGTTCCAGCCATGCTGGAACGCTATCGCGGCTTGATCGAATCCGCCTCTGGCAGCATTCATCGCCTTGAGGATTGGGGTCGGCGTCAGCTGGCTTATCCAATCAATAAAATCCATAAGGCACATTATGTGCTAATGAATATTGAGTGTGATCAGGCTACGCTGGAAGAGCTAGAGAGTGGTTTCCGTTTCAATGATGCGGTGCTGCGGAGTCTTACCGTTCGCAAGGAAGAAGCCATTACAGAAGCCTCGCCCATGGCAAGAGAAGGGCATCAGGAATCCGCTGAAATTCGTGATGAAGACGAAGATGAGGCCGATGCGGCTGCTGCTCCAGAAGCATCAGAAGCCTAAGTTTCTTCAACCAGATTCAGATATCAACGAAATTCAGTTAGCGAGGTTTTTTTAGATGGCACGTCAATTCAAACGTAGGAAGTTCTGCAGATTCTCATCCGAAGAAGGGCAGATGATTGATTATAAGGATCTGGACTTGCTCCAGGAGTACCTGTCAGAGACAGGAAAGATCGTTCCTAGCCGAATCACTGGCACCAAGGTCAAGTTCCAGCGCGAGCTGGCGACGGCCATCAAGCGCGCTCGTTTTCTGGCTTTGCTGCCGTTCTGCGATAGCCACGAGTAAACCGCATACCGGCCGATAAGCCAGCGCATGAACGCTTTGGCGAGTTTCATTATGAGGGGCCGCTCCCAGGCCATCCTTGTGGTAGCCGCGCTGACAGTGCTTTCGTGGCTTTTGTCGCTCGCCAGTTTACTGGCGGCGGCGGCGGTGGCTCTGCCGACACTTCGGCGGGGCGGGAGCGAGGGGGGTTTAATCGTTCTCGGTGCCTTGCCGATTGTGGCATTGGGCGGACAGCTGGCCTTGGGTAATGCATTGCAGGCCGGTGGTTATTCCTTGGTGCTATGGTTACCCGTACTTGGGACGGCGATCGTGCTGAGAGAAACGGCAAGTCTTTCCACCGCCGTAATGAGTTCGTTGGGACTGGGATTGCTGTTGGTGGGTGGCTTTTATGCCGTGGTGGATGATCCGAACGCCTTCTGGGGCAGCGCCCTGAGCCTGGCGATTCAGCCGGTACTGGAACGTCGAGGGGAGGGTGAGATTGACGCGGAACTGATCAATCAAACAATGCAGATGTTCTCGACCTATGCCACAGGGGCGGTCGGTGCAGGGGCGTTGATGACAGTTCTGATCAGCCTGCTTGTCGCACGATGGTGGCAAGCCAACCTCTATAACCCCGGCGGATTTCGCTCGGAGTTTTTGCAATTGCGTCTGCCACTCGTGCTATCGCTGGCGTTCGTCCTGGTATCGCTGATTGCCGGTGTCACAGGAGGAGTAGCGGCGATATTTTTGGCCAACCTGCTCATGCCAGTTTTCATGGCCCTCGTGCTGGTGGGGTTTGCCGTGGCTCATGCCTTATGTTCGGGCATGACCTACGGAAAATTCTGGCTCGCCGGCGTCTATGTAGCGCTTATGTTCGTTGCGCCGATGGTTCTGCTGATTGCGATGATTGGGCTTACCGACCCTTGGTATAACTGGCGTTCTCGATTTGCCCAGAGCAAGGCATGATCTGACGATAAACAATCAAATTAAATTATTGAGGCTTAAAACATGGAAATCATTCTTCTTGAAAAAATCCCTAACTTGGGTGGTTTGGGTGACAAGGTTAGCGTTAAACCCGGGTATGGTCGTAACTATCTGATCCCTCAGGGTAAGGCCGTTGTTGCTAGCGCTGATAAGATCGAGCAATTCGAACAACGTCGCGCCGAACTGGAAAAGAAAGCCGCTGAAGTGTTGGCCGCAGCACAAGGCCGATCGGCGTCTATTTCTGTAATGAAGATCACCATCACTCATAAGGCGGGTGATGAAGGACGTCTATATGGCTCCATTGGAACACGAGATATCGCTGAAGCCGTTTCAGCCGCAGGTATCGTTGTTGAGAAGAACGAAGTACGTCTACCGGCGGGTCCAATTCGTCAAGTTGGAGAGTATGAAATCGGCATCCAACTACATGGCGATGTAGTGGCCCTTCTGCCATTGTCTGTAGTCGCTGAATAGAGACTATAACTAACCGCACGGCACTGGCCGTTCGGTTAGCAGGGCAGGGCGTGAGACACCTTTATTCAATACTGTTTTACGTTCTCGCGCCGCTTCTTTTGGTGCGGCTGCTATGGAAAAGCTGCCGTACCCCCGCTTACCGCATGAGAATTTCTGAGCGATTTGGCCTTTACCATGGCCAACCAGTAGTTGCTCCGGGTTCGATATGGATACATGCTGTATCGGTAGGTGAGTGTGAGGCGGCTTTCCCCATCATCAACGCCTTGCTTGAGCGGGGTGATATTCCCTTGCTGATCACTTCTACTACGCCAACAGGATCCGCCCGACTTCAAGCGGTGCTTGGTGACGCGGTTCAGCATGTGTATCTTCCCTATGATCTTCCGGGTGCCGTCAGCAGATTTATTGATTACTTTCGGCCACGTATTGGTTTAATTATGGAAACGGAAATCTGGCCAAATCTGCTCCAAATCTGTAGCAGTCGCCAGATCCCTTTAGCCATTATCAATGGTCGCTTGTCTGAAAAATCAGCCCAAGGTTATGCCAAACTCAGAAGCTTCGTGGGGCAAAGCCTGAACGCAGTGACTCATGTTGCTGCCCAAACTCGCTTGGATGCCGATCGATATATCAACATTGGCGCACGTCCTGACAAAATTAGCGTTATGGGAAATATCAAGTTCGAAGTCGAGTTTGATAATGAGGCACAAGAGCTAGCGCGCACTTTGCGCCAAGAGCTATTCCCACGAAGGGCTGTGTGGATTGCAGGCAGCACGCATCCAGGTGAGGAAGAACAAATTCTGGACGCGCTGGTTGAGGTTAAAAAATCTGTCCCACAATTATTATTGATTCTGGCACCTCGTCACCCCGAGCGTTCTGGCGATGTCAGAATCCTGTGCGAGAAGAGGGGACTACTCACTCAGAAGCGATCCGATGGCTTATTCTGTCGATCAGAAACCTCAGTTTTTCTAATCGATGGCATCGGGGAGTTACGTAAATTTTATGGGGCGGCAGATGTTGCCTTTGTCGGTGGCAGCCTTGTACCGCACGGTGGACAGAACATTCTGGAAGCAGCCGTTGCCGGACTTCCAGTCGTGTTCGGCCCTTACATGATGAACTTCGCTGAAATCACCCGAAATCTCCTTGACGCTGGCGTTGGCGTGCAGGTCGATAGTCCGGCGATGCTGGCAGAGTGGGTTCTACGATTTCTGCAGGAACCCCAGTTAGCAATAGGCTATGGGCGTAAGGGCAGGGCATTTGTTACAAGTAATCGCGGCGCGCTTGGCCGGGTATTGAGCATAGTGGATGACTTATTGAGCAAGGAGTCCTCCAAGATAAAGCAGGTTCCTCAAAACTTATAAAAGATACCATTTGTTATCGGCCCTCGCGTATCCCAACGTTTCCTCTTCAATTCAATTACAGACTTAATTCTTTGATATGACGCTTTACTGTGGCATCGTCGGCTTGCCAAATGTGGGTAAGTCCACTCTCTTTAACGCACTCACCAAAGCCGCTATTGCGGCGGAAAACTATCCCTTCTGTACTATTGATCCCAATGTTGGCGTAGTTCCAGTTCCCGATCCCCGCCTTGATGCGCTGGCTGAGATTGTGAAGCCAGAAAAGGTGGTCCCCACCGCCATTGAATTTGTCGACATTGCCGGTTTGGTCGCCGGTGCCTCGAAAGGAGAGGGGTTAGGCAATCAGTTTCTTGCTCATATCCGTGAAACAGACGCTATCGCCCACGTCGTCAGATGCTTCGAGGACGAGGATGTGATCCATGTTGCGGGCAAAGTAGATCCGATTTCGGATATTGAAGTGATCAATACCGAGTTGAATCTTGCCGACATGGGCACGGTAGAAAAGGCGCTCCAACGCGCTCTGAAAGCATCCAAATCCGGCAACAAGGATGAACTTGCCCGCAAGACGCTTTTTGAAAATGTACTGGGCCATCTGAATGAAGGGAAGCCCGTTCGTTCGATGGATTTGCCTCCCGAAGAAAAGGCTTTGCTGCGTGATCTGCATTTATTGACCAGCAAAGCCACTATGTTCATTGCGAATGTGCGAGAAGATGGCTTTGAAAACAATCCGCTCCTTGATCGGGTTCGTGCTTATGCAAAGGAAGAAGGCTCCGAGGTGGTTCCCGTTTGTGCCGCCTTTGAGGCAGAAATTGCGCAACTGGATGAATCTGACAAGGGCGATTTCCTCGCCGAAATTGGCATGGACGAACCGGGACTGAATCGTGTTATTCGTGCCGCGTACACGCTTCTCAATCTGTACACCTACTTTACGGCGGGCGTAAAGGAAGTGCGTGCGTGGACGATACACAGGGGTGCAACGGCACCGCAATCAGCTGGAGTTATCCATACCGACTTTGAACGCGGCTTTATTCGGGCCGAAGTCATCGCTTTTGATGATTTCGTGAAATTTCGTGGGGAACAAGGCGCCAAGGATGCCGGGAAATGGCGACTGGAAGGCAAAGAATACATAATGCACGACGGCGATGTCGTGCACTTTAGATTTAACGTCTAACTTTCTTCCCTTTTGCATAGGATCGTTATTATTTAACATAATATGCATTATGCGCAGTAGGTGCTGTGATCCAGCATGGTTTGCCCGTAATTGAATCTCACCGTCTCTCGGGTTTGCGCTGATGCTGCGCCTGTTTTGCGCGGCCCGTCGATGATTTTTTTGGCGATGATTTAGCTGTGTGTGTGCTGTCCGCTTCAGGGATTAGGTCAACCAACTTGAGCAAATAATTTACCTGCTCCTGCGGTAATTCCATGAAAGTTCGTGCCCGGAGCCTTGGAGGCAAATCGATATTAGCGAAACGAACCCGGATAAGCCGGCTAACCGTAACACCCTGAGAATCCCACAGACGCCTGACAATACGATTACGGCCTTCACGTAACATGACATGGAACCAGCGATTAGCTCCCTCACCACCCGCCGCCGTAATCGTATCGAATCGTGCCGGCCCGTCTTCCAACTCAACCCCCTTACTTAGGCGGTCCAACACTTTGTCTTCGATATTCCCGAGAACCCGGACGGCATATTCCCGCGGGATCTCCTGCGATGGATGCATCAATCGATTTGCCAACTCTCCGTTGGTGGTCACCATCAATAGCCCTTGCGTATTGATATCCAATCGGCCTATGGCAATCCAGCGACCGCGTGTCGGACGAGGCAATTGTGTAAAGATCACCGGCCGGCCTTCAGGATCACGGCGAGTCACCACCTCACCAATCGGCTTGTGGTAAAGCAGAACGCGGGTTGGCTCCCCGGTTCTGTTATCAAGATCAATAGCACGACCATTGACAGTGACCCGATCACCAGCATGGTACCGGTCTCCCAGCTTTGCATACGTGCCGTTGAGTGTGATTCGGCCATTGCGTATCCATTCCTCTATCTCACGACGGGAAGCCAGGCCAATGCGGGCCAACACCTTTTGCAGGCGTTCACCAGAATCGTCAGTCGCCGTCGAGGATGTGGCTACTGTCCTCGGCTTGTCGGAGCTATTCGGATTCCGCATGTTCTATTCCGTTGGTTTCAGTGTCTGAATCTTGTAGGACAATTTGCGGAAGGGTTTCCGTGACGTCCAGTATCTCGATGAATTCCTGTAGCGGGGGCAACTCCGACAAACTGGTGAGGTTGAAGTAATCCAAGAAATGTCGCGTGGTGGCGAACAACGCCGGTCGCCCCGGAACGTCCTTGTGTCCCACAATATGAACCCAGTCTCGCTCCAGCATTGTTTTTATAATGCCGGAACTCACGGCCACGCCACGAATATCTTCGATCTCACCCCGCGTTGCGGGTTGTCGATAGGCAATAATGGCAAGCGTCTCCAGAAACGCACGGGAGTAGCGGCCCGGACGCTCCTCGAAAAGCCGGGAAACCCATGGTGAAAAGGCTTCCCTGACCTGAAAGCGGTAGCCACTCGCCACCCGTTTGAGCTCCAAGGGGCGATGATGCTCAAAGTCGACCCGTATCTCGTCCAGCGCCTGCTCCAGATCAGCAGAAGATGGCCGTTCAGACTCGTCAAACAGACCGGCAAACTCCTCAAGCTCAACGGGTCGACCTGCCGCCATCATGGCAGCTTCCAGAATTTGCTTGAGTTCCATGATCAGTGAGTCAGGATCGCGAGAGGCCTAACCTGAAGCAGTCCCAGCGGTTCTTCCTGAAGGATCTCGATAATCCGCTCTTTGCTCATTTCCAGAATGGCCAGAAGAGAAACGACAGCCCCAGCTCGCCCTTCCTTGAGTTCAAACAGAGCGGAGAACGGCAGGAGTGACTGTGTCTGAAGTTTTGTCAGTATGCTCGACATGCGCTCGCGTACCGAGAGCGGTTCCCGATGAATTTGATGGTGCGTGTGCCGCTCTACACGCCTTAGCACGTCCTGAAAGGCGAGCAAAACATCGCGCAGATCAACGTCTGGATAGATCTTGTTGACAGTTATCGCGCTGATATCGGCAGAGACTTCATGTACGTCGCGTTCACACCTTGTCAACTCGTCCAGTTCATGAGCCGCCGTCTTGAAGCGTTCATATTCCTGAAGCCGGCGAATCAACTCCGCACGCGGGTCGTCCTCTTCCTGACTGGTCTCGGCGGGACGCGGCAGGAGCAGTCTTGACTTGATCTCGGTCAGGATCGCTGCCATCAAGAGGTACTCAGCCGCCAACTCCATTTTCAGCTCGCCCATCATTTCGATGTAGGCAATGTACTGACGGGTGATGTCGGCTACCGGAATATCGAGGATGGAAAACCCCTGTCGTCGGATCAAATAAAGCAGCAAATCCAGAGGCCCTTCGAAGGTTTCAAGAAAAACCTCCAGTGCATCGGGTGGAATATACAGGTCATCCGGAAGATCATGAACCGGCGTCCCCATGACCTTTGCCAGAGGGGTATGTTCTATCGTGTATTCCTTCGCCCTACCCTCTGACTCCGACCACTCAACAGTGGTACTCATCAAAGCCCAGCAATAGCCATCAGGAGACCGCGTACTAAATGCATAGGTGGGCTCATGAATACGCCGAGAACGCCGGTAAACATCAAACCCAGCAGAATAAAAAATCCGTAGGGTTCAACCCGTGACAGCTTATCCGCCATCTCGTAAGGGAGAATTCCTACCAAAAGACGACCCCCATCAAGCGGGGGTATCGGTATGAGATTGACTACGGCCAACATGGCATTGAAAAGGATGCCTATCATGCTCATCAGGAGCAGCGGCTCGCCATAAGGGCTGCCGTCTGGCAGAAAACCGGCACTGCGGGTGACTAATGCCCAAAAAATACCCATGAGAATATTTGATATGGGTCCCGCGATGGCAACCAGCGCCATATCCCGGCGTGGATTACGCAAGCGGCCAAAATCGACGGGTACCGGTTTGGCCCAGCCAAACATGAAACCCGTTTTCATGGCCAACATCATTCCAGGAATGAGAATGGTGCCAATCAGGTCGATATGGTGCAGCGGATTGATGGACAGCCGTCCCAAACGTTCGGCGGTATCGTCGCCCAGTTTTTGTGCGGCCCACCCGTGCGCGACTTCATGAAGGGTGATTGCGAATAAAACGGGCACAATACCCGCTATCACTAACTGTTCTACAGAATATTGATCCATGGGAATTTCGAGTGGGGGTTAAAGCAATGATTCCGCGATGCCTTTGCCCTGGCGGATGACTTCAGGAGAGTCTCCAGTAAAACCAATGATGGTGGTGGGCTCATAAGCCACCACACCGGCATCAATAATCAAATCCACCTCTTTTTCGAGACGATCACGTATATCCTCAGGATCGGTCATGGCCCCTTCTTCCCCCGGCATGATCAGTGTGGAACTGAATAACGGTTCCGCCAGTTCGGTCACGATAGCATCGGTGATGGGATCGTCAGGTAGCCGAATGCCGACAGTTTTACGCTTCACGTGCTGCAGTCGCTTGGGGGTTTCCTTCGTCGCCTCCAGAATGAACGTGAAGGGACCGGGTGTCAGCGACTTGATCAGCCTGAAGCCCTCATTGTTCATCTTCGCGAAGGTCGAAATCTGGGAGATATCGATACAGACCAGGGTGAAGTTATGGTCTTCTTCTAGGCGTCGAATTTTGCGTATCCTCTCAAGCCCTTCCCGATTGTCCATGCGGCAGCCCAGCGCATAGGAAGAATCAGTCGGATAGACGATCACACCCCCTTTACAAAGAATTTCTACGCACCGCTTGACCAAGCGAGGCTGTGGGTCTTGCGGGTGAATCTGAAAAAACTGTGACATGGCAGCATTCTACTATATGAGCCCGGCAGACAATCGACAAAAGCTACGGACAACCACCGGGCTTTCTTGCCACATTGTCCCGCAGATAAACCGGCAGCGCCTGTTCGACAGACAAACCACCCCTACGCTCAAAGACGGGCGCAGCCAATTGGGCAATCGCACCGGCTCTGGGAAACCGGTCCGGCAAGATGTTGATGAGCCCCTCTCCTACCCGCTCGATCAGTACATCCCGGTAGGTCGTCCAACCACTCCCTGTGCCGACGCCCAACCCGCCCAGCAGGCCCTGTACATCGCTGGCTGACTTGACGATTTCCTCACCCATCAGACGCACTCCACACTCCGGGTCCCTTACATACACGCCCCAGTAGACCTCGTTCATTCTGGCGTCAATACAGGCGTAGGCAAGATCCACTCTGCCGGAATCCATGGCATCCAGGGATAGGGCGGCCAAAGTCGAGACAGGGACAACCGGCAAATCCAAGCCCAAAGCAATCCCCTGGGTAACCCCTGCGGCGATACGAACACCAGTGAATGATCCCGGACCGCAACCGAAGGCAACTGCGTCCAGGTCACCGGCATCCAATCCCGATTCCTCCAGGAGTCCTTCGATCATGGGGAGAATAAGCCGATTATGTTCACGCGGAGCGTGCTCGTAGCGTTCGAAAAGACGATCGCCAAGCAAAATGGCCGCAGAACAGGCTTCTGTAGCGGTATCAATGGCCAGCAAGTTCAAGCCGATACCTCATCACCCTGTAGTACGGGCTCATGCGTAAAAAAACGCTCTACATCTTCAATGGATTGGCTTCTAGGCATTTCTGGAAGGCTGTTCAGAAACAGCTTGCCATAGGGCTTGCTCAGAAGCCTGGGGTCACATAGCATCAACACACCACGGTCATTATGGTCTCGAATCAATCGCCCCACACCCTGTCTCAAGGTAATAATGGCCGAGGGGAGTTGATAGGAAGCAAAGGGATTTAGTCCACCCTGTCTGAGTTTTTCAAGCTTGGCATTGAGGACGGGGTCGGCTGGCGAAGCAAACGGCAACTTATCAATAATCACACAGGATAAACTGGGACCCGGTACATCCACCCCCTCCCAGAAGGTTGACGTACCCAATAAGACGCCACTGCTAGAGGCTTTGAATGATTCCAGCAACTGGGTTTTAGGTTGGGTACCTTGCACGAAGAGAGGATAGTCAACCGACCGTGACAACAACTCCGCCGCTTCATTTAGCGCCTGATGAGAAGTGAACAGAAAAAAAGCGCGGCCTTGGGTGACCCGTAGCACAGGCAGGACATTGGCTATAACTGCCCCTGTATATTCGCGTGATCCAGGATCGGGTTGTTTCGGAGGCAGATAAAGCAGGCAGTGCGTGGGATAGTCAAAGGGGCTATCCCACGTTCGGCAGCGAGCCTCAAAAAGGCCTAGTTGACGAGTGAAATGCTCAAACTTACCCGCAACAGTTAACGTAGCCGAGGCAAATATCCACGCTGCCGGGGTCGTGTGGCGGAATTTGGTGAACTCATCCGCCACCGCCAGCGGGGTTCGATTGAGCGAAAAACCCCGCTTGCGGGTCTCGAACCAGCGCACATGGTTTTCGCTTTCGCCTTCAAAAAAAGCGTGAAACCGTCCTGTCAGCTCCACGCAGCGTTTATGACATGACTCAAGCCCCTTGCCGCGAACCGCGAGCGGCTTAAGCATCGTCTCCAGCGTAATGAGTTGCTCCCTAATGGCGGCAAAGGCATCGCCGACTTCGGATTGTCCCGCCACGTTATGCCAGGATTCTCGGCGGGCAGAGTCTCCCAAAGCGAATCGAGCATCATCTGTCAGCCGCTCCAGTCGTTCGGCTTCATCCAACAACTCGACCGCATCAGGTGCATCCCTTAATCGCTCCAGCAGGATGTCATTACTTAAATCCTGTAATTGTCGGGAACTCACTGCCGTACCCAAAAACTGAGCCGCAGACTCCAGGAACTGATGTGCCTCATCGACAATAATGGCGTCCACCTGGGGGAGTAACTCACCATACCCCTCATTTCGCAGCGTCCAGTCGGCCCAGAGCAAATGATGATTGATAACGAGAACACCCGCCTCCCGTGCGCGATTGCGAGCCTTGATCAAGAAACAGTCACTGTATTCCGGACATTCCTGGCCCAGGCAGTTATCCACGGTCGAGGTGGCAGCAGCCCAATGAGGTGAACCTTCCGGCACATCATGCGCTTCGGAAATATCGCCGGTGAGGGTATTTTTCGCCCAACGGCGGATCGCTTCCAGTGTTCGGGCATCACGAGCCCCCTGCCCTTGCCGAAAGCCCAAGTTATGCTTCAGCCGGTACAAACACAAATAGTTACTTCGCCCTTTGAGGAGCGCCGTTCGAATAGGTTTATTAAGCGCACGTCGGACAACGGGCAGATCCTTACGAAACAGCTGATCCTGGAGGGTTTTTGTGGCGGTCGAAATAATCACTTTTTTTCCCGAAAGGATAGCCGGCACCAGGTAGGCCAATGTCTTGCCAGTTCCTGTGCCGGCCTCAACGACCAGGCATCCACCTTGCCCGATCGCCTCGGCAGTGGCTTTTGCCATCTCAATTTGACCCTGCCGAGGCCGAAATCCCCGTAACTCCCGCGCCAGTAGCCCATCTGGGCTAAAAACCTCAGTCAGCTGATCCATAAGAATTTACTGACTGGCCCTGTCCATCGCCTCGGAAGCACCAGCGCTATCCCCTTTAAGTCGCCGGGATTTAGCAATCACATTCCAGTTGGAGCGAACCAGTTCCGCATTATTCTTTGCCAATAAATTGGACTTTTTGGCTAGGTCTTCTGCTAATCCGGGCTGCTGTTGTTTCAGGCGAACCTCGGCCAAAACATGCCACAGCTCAGGATTTTTTGGCTGTATTCGGATCGCTCGTTCGAGAGAGGCTGCCGCCTCGGCATAATTGCCGGACTTAAGATTGCCTTCGACGTCATTCTCCAGAGCCAAAACGGCCGGGGATGCTGTCATGGTGAAAATTTTTGGCTCGGGCGGGGGAGTCAGCGCCGGAGACATTGGAGAAGACGGCGCATCGATAGCCGCGACATCAAACGGTTCTGGCGAAGCGCCCATCGTCGAAGGCTCATAAGGTGCCGGTTCGGTTACATCGGCCGACTCAGGAATAGGATTCACTCCATAGGGCGAACTTGAATATCCAGGGAGGGCATTTTCCGGGTAGGTTTCGGCAGGTAACCCTTCATAAGGCGATGGTCGCATGGCGGGCCTGGCGAACTCTGGTGCCGAGTCACTGCTTGGGTGACGATCGGTCACTACTTGAGGCACGACCTGTTCTGGTGCAACGGTCTGGGCTGCTCTTTTGCCTTCATCGAGCACCGGACGAATCGGCCCGCTGCTGGTGCATGCACTCAGCGCAAAAAGTGCGCTCACCAAGGGCATGGAACTTCGTTTCATCATGTTTATGGATTTTTTTCAGAAGCCAGCTTGCCCTTGAAGGCTCAATTTCCCACAAAGAATAACCGATACAGGCCGGGTTGAGCGTTGACGGCAACTCTCCCCCAATTCATGGGAGCATCAGTGGCGGCAATCGCCAGTGCCTGATCTCCCGTCTGCGCGCCAGATATAGGCCTCGTGGTGAACTCTACGTGAAACCTTCTGTCCATGGCTAGGTTGAATTCAGCCCGTGAAGTTCAAGGGAGCCAGGCCTCTCATCAAGAGATTTCATGGCGCGAGAATCCTTCGGGCTGTTGTGTATGTTGAACGGCTTATGTATATTCGAATCGACTGAATCTAACGATCCTGGGCGGAATCTCCCAGCACTTAGCATCCAGCCGGAGCCGTCCAAGCCGTAGGTAAAA
>SXQV01000008.1 GCA_005792805.1 Methylococcaceae bacterium
GAAAAGAAAGATCGGGTGAACGATGCGCTGCACGCCACCCGTGCCGCTGTTGAAGAAGGAATTGTCCCCGGCGGTGGTGTGGCGCTGATCCGTGCCATCGGCGCCATCAGGGACCTCAAGGGTGCCAACCATGACCAGACCGTCGGTATTGGCATCCTGCGTCGTGCGATTGAAGAGCCGCTGCGCCAGATCGTCAGCAACGCTGGGGGCGAACCCTCCGTGGTGCTGGCCAAGGTCCAGGAAGGCATGGGTGCCTTCGGTTATAACGCCGCCACCGAGGAATACGGTGACATGCTGGCCATGGGTATTCTCGACCCCACCAAGGTGACCCGCTCTGCGTTGCAGAACGCGGCCTCCATTGCCGGGTTGATGCTGACGACTGAAGCCATGGTCGCGGAGCTGCCGAAGAAAGACGCTCCGCCGATGCCGGCGGGTGGCATGGGCGACTACTGATCGGTTAGCCGTTCAGCCCGCTTCCACACAGAACCCCGCAGATGCGGGGTTCTTTTTGCGGTGAATGCCTTCGGCACCCCCGCCGTCGTCGTTCAGCAGCAACCGGAACTATGCGGTTGCCCCCTGTTTTTCAGCTCGATGCTTCCGTATGGGTTGATAAGGGAATGATGTCATCGTGGATCTGCCAAAGCAGGCATACCCGCTACGGTACCCGCTTCGATTGAGCGAGCGGCCAGTATCGACACCGGAACAAGGCCAGTTAAATGATTGATCATTTGTGGCTTGCCAGCCGTGGTGGTAATGGTCTCGGCGTCAATGCCACACCAGGCAACCTGGTTTGCATTTAAGCCATTAGCTCTCATGGTTTTAATTAAGTTCTGCGAGTTGCCCTGGGCAAAAAAGGGTTTTCCTCCGGTATAGCTGGCGGGAGGCTGATAGTTTGAGCCTGCATAGGGGACAATCTGATCCTGTAAAATACCCGTCGCGTAAATCGGCACTTTGGGTCTCCAGTTCAGATTATCATTTCGACCCCAGAGCGCTATGACAGGATTTGAGAGGTTAGTGGTCTGTATATCGGATACCAGGGACGGCTGCATCAGCACTGAGGGATTAACGCTTGAATTTGCATAACCCAATTTGTAACCCGTTAATGAAAGTCCGGTGACATAGGCTTGGATTTCGGCTTTCCCGCTATAAGGAACTGGCAGCGGATTGGTCTGATCATAACTGACCATTGACGGCTGCAATAATGAGGCTGGGCTGACTCTGGCGACAATCTCCCACGCTGCCTGAGCCGTGAACGTCAATAGCACGGGTTTGGCGAGCAGGGTAATCGCCGCATTCATGCCGATGGGCTTGGTTGGCTGGTTAACGATCAGGGAATGAGCCATCGCGCCGGTCATGTCATAGTTGCCAGACATGGGTGCCATCAAGGTGGGCATCATATTGGTCTGTGCTGACTGCTCAAGCACTCTGCCTAGCCAGAGCGCGTTACCGCCCCCCTCGCTATAACCCGTAACGTAAAGATTCGTTCCCACTGTCTCACTCGGGTGAATCTGCTGTGCCAATTCGCGTGCAGCGATGATCATATCCTGTCCGGCCGGGACATTCATGACACCCAACGGGTAAGGATGAATGTCGTTATTGATGCCAAACCCGAGATAGTCTGGCATCGCCACAATTCGATCCTTGCCCGCCATGGCCGTTACGATAATGCAGGCCTCTCCCGAAGGGGCGCTGGGGGCTCCTGATTGCTGGGAAACCTGAGTCGCATGGTCATAGACGATGATGCCGCCAGACATGGATTCCTGGGGCAATGCGACCAGGCCGCTCACGAGCGTGTCCTGGCCGCTCACGTTCGTTGATCTGTAGTGGATTCGATAGAGATCCACGCCCTGCTGCGGTGAGTTGTAGGTTCCCAGAGAGGAACCATCGGGCAGGGGAAGGTTCAGGTAGGGCTGCGTCTTCAAAGTCTGATCCTGCTGGATAGCAGAAGCAGTTACATTCGAGATCAGCTGGCTCGCACGAAGGCGAGAGAGCCCCTGGTACTCCACCATCGGGACGTTGGGCAGCTGGGTGTAGGCAGCGGGACATACACTGGGCGCTGCCGCGAACAGGGAGCTCACGAACGTCGCAATAGTGGATGCTGTCGGCTTGGGCGCAGCGACACTGGTGGTGTGGACGAAAAAAATGACCCCAGCAAGGACAGCCGTTATGGTTTTCTGATTGGTGTTCATCATATTTCCCCAGATGAAGGTAAGCGTTAAGAGCGAGGACCGTGTGCGAGCAGGCACCCGCCCTACGCTATGGCGGGCGGACGCGCGCCTCAGCACGTCCGCTGACGGAACAGCCACGGGGGTGGGCCGTATTTATCTGCCAGAACCCAAATAGGGAAGGCTCAAAGACAGCGGCTCAGATTTAACTGCTTTTCGCATAGACAGGTACGCAGGATCCAGAGAAATATATCTCAATTCCCATGTCCCAACCATCGACCCATCGCCAAAGGCGCACATGCCTAACGCACCACCAGATTTATCGACGAATCCACCATTGGCAACCTGCGATATTGATGATCCACTCAGCTTCCCACAATACCAGGGTTCCGGGGTTACTCCGGGAGGGGGCAAACCCAATGCGTCAAGATCAAGGCCTTTCAGCATGTATGTTGCGGCGATGGATTGACGCTTTGACCCAAGTGTCTGCAAGTCAACCGCACCTTCATTTGTGCCATTGTTAAAAATGCACAGCCTTCTGTTTAGACCCTTCACGTAGCCAGCGGATGTGTCAATCGAAGCATGCGAGGTAAAAACCGCCGTCTTTACGCCAGCCGCTTTGTCTTTAGCGCGCCTGCAAACACCTGCATCATCCGCAAGCGCGACACTGGCACCAAGGAGTAACACAAGACTGATGCTGCGTTTTTTCTGAATCTTCATTTAATCTCTCCTCAATAAACTTACGAAAAGCGAGGGAGCTTTTTCTAGCCGCACGAACCCGTGCTTCGCCCCGCTACGCAACTCCGACAGGAATCCGTGCAAACGGGCTTTGCGCCGTGTCGCATACAGCCTGGTCTATCTTGTTCTCGCTCCCTCGATTCAGGTGTACTCCTATGCGGTGCGCAGTGTCAAATAATCCAGAAAACTGCAACTGGCCTCGTGCCGGGGAGGTGATAATCGGGTGTCGCCTCCCTTCGCCACCCCGCATTAGCGCACGATGCAAGTTTTAGCAGGCAGGCAGTACTTTGAAACGGCAGAAATATGCAGGCTGGCTTGAGCCAGCCTATGAATGGCACGAGTACGGGGAAATACGGAGCGGTGAGGGTGACAACTTTGTTCCTTCCGTGAAAAGCCGGGGCTGTGTTCAGGCGATCAGCGGGGATGCTTCTGCTGAAAGATTTGCCAGAGTGTCTTGAAAGACCGGGTCAACCCTGCACCGCCCTGCCGAATCCAGTCATCCACTTTCACGGTGGAAATCCATTGTCCGCCGGTAATTTCCTTGGCATTTAACTGGAAGGGTCCGTCGTGGGTTACGGTATATACCTGAATAAACTCCCATCCGGTTACCGGCAATGCGGAAAGCTTGAATGCCGGGTGAAATGCAACCGCATCGCTGACGCCCAATTCCTCCGCTAATTCGCGGCGGGCGGATTCGTCGTAGCTTTCCCCCAGGTCAACGTGCCCGGCGGCGGACGTATCCCATAGCCCGGGGTTGATGTCCTTGTTGGACGAACGCTGCTGCAGAAACAGTTCTCCTCGCGTGTTGAAGACCAGGATATGCACGGCGCGATGCCTCAGACCCAAGCGGTGCAGTTCGCCCCGGGTGCGGGTACCGATGATTTCATCGTTTTCGTCGACTTCGGAAAGCAGTTCGTTTTCCATTTCGATTTATGGCGTAAATGCTTCTTCGAGCGGACGCCTGGCGTCCTCTGGTGTCTGGAAGACTTCCCAGCCGCCGCCCAGCGCCTTGTAAATCCCGATCAGAGCGGCCGCCGTGGCGGTTTGACTCTGCGCGTATTCGCGTTGATCCAGTAACAGGCGGCGCTCGGTATCCAGAAGGTTAAGAAAATCCTCCACGCCTTCCTCAAACCGGATATTGGCGACCTCGTAGGCTTTGGTGCTGGCTTCGGCGGCGGTTTTAAGTAGCGCCTGCCGGTCGCGCAGCCGGTCATAGATCACCAGGGCGTTTTCGGTTTCTTCCAGCGCGTTCAAGACGACCTGCTGGTATTCAGCCAGCATGACATCGGCCTGGGCTTCGGCCGCCTTGATGCGGGCGTAGACCTGTCCGAGCTCGAACGCGGGCCAGGTGATGCGCGGGCCAATGTTGTAGGCGCCGGTGCCGGGTGCAGCCAGGCCGGTCAGGGAGTTGGATTCCAGATTGAAGCTGCCGACAAAGGTGACTCGTGGGAACAGATCGGCCATGGCGACACCGACTCGCGCCGTGGCGCTTGCGAGGTTGCGTTCGACGGCGCGAATGTCTGGCCGCCGCCGCAACAGGTCCGCCGGTTTGCTCAGATGAATGACGGGCGGAGCCTCGGGAATCGGCGCGGGCACGCTCAACTCCTTGAGCAGGGCCATGGGAATCTGGCCGGTGAGCACTGATATCCGGTGAATGTCCTGATGGATCAGGCTGTCCATCGGCGGAATCAGGGCCAGCGTCGTGTCGTACTGTGCCTTGGCCCGCTGGGTGTCGAAGTCGGTCCCGATACCGGCTTCCTGACGGGCGATGGTGAGATCCCAGGTGGCTTTCTGATTGGCGGCGTTACGTTGCTCGACCGCCAGCTGATTCTGATGACCTCGCAGCTCGACATAATTACGCGCCAGTTCGGCAATGACGCTAAGCGTGAGGTAGCGGCGGTCGGCTTCTGCTGATTCGATCTCCGCTTCCCTGGATTGGATATTACGGCGGATACGTCCCCAAATATCGATTTCCCACCAGGAATCGAAACCCAGGCTGTACAGGTTCAGGTCACGGGGGACAAAATCGCGCCGGTTCATCGCGTCAAAACTCCGGCGTATCGCGGTGTAGTTACCGTGCGAATTGACGTGCGGAAGCAGGTTAAGCCCCGCATCCAGGAACAGGGCACGAGATTCGCGAAGATTGGCTTCGGCGGCCTTGAGGTCGAAGTTGTTCTTGACGGCCAGCTTGATCAGTTGCGGCAGCTGCGGGTCATGAAACTGCTGCCACCAGTTTTTGTCGGCGGGCCTGATGTCATATTCATCCTGACTTTGGTTGCCGAACGCCTTGCCCGGATCCACCTTCGGCAGTTCATAGGTCGGCCCCACCGGACAGCCTGACAGACCGAGCAGGAGTCCCAGAAGCAGACCTTTCATCGCACTGCCTTGCACGTGTGGTCTCATGGCGGCGACTGATTTTTACCGCGTTCGGCAAAATAGCGAACCACCACATAAAACACGGGGGTCAGCAACAGGCCGAACAACGTGACGCCCAGCATCCCGCTGAATTCGGCGGTGCCCAGGATATGACGCACTTCCGCGCCCGCACCTGGAGAGATCTCGAGCGGGAACACGCCCATGTTAAAGGCCAGCGAGGTCATGATGATGGGGCGCAAACGCAAGCGTGCGGCTTCGATGGCCGCTTCGCGCCGGCCCAAACCGGCTTCCTGCCGCCGCTTGGCGAACTCGATAATGAGAATGGCGTTTTTACTGGCCAGTCCGACCAGCACGATGAAGCCGACCTGAGTGAAGATATTGTTATCCATTCCCCGCAGCCAGATACCCGCCATGGAGCTGAGCAGGCACATCGGCACAATCAGAATGACGGCGAAGGGCAGGGACCAGCTTTCGTATTGCGCGGCAAGCGCGAGGAAAACGAACACCACGCTCAGTGGAAACACAATGGCCGCCGTGTTCCCGGCCAGTATTTGCTGGAGACTCAACTCGGTCCACTCGAATCCCATGGTCGGTGGCAGCTCGGTTTTGAGCAGGCTTTCCATGGTCTCGATGGACTGGCCAGTGCTGATGCCGGGCAAGGTGATCCCGTTGATTTCCGCTGAGGGGAAGATGTTGTAGTGAGAGATCTTGTCCGGGCCAGCGGTGGGATTGACCTTGACCAAGGTTGCCATCGGGACCATGTCGCCTGCCTCGTTACGAGTCTTCAGTGCGGAAATGTCCTTGGGTGTCGCGCGAAACTGCGACTCCGCCTGTGCCGAGACCTGATAGGTCCGGCCAAACAGATTGAGATCGTTCACATACAGGGAGCCGAGGTAAATTTGCAGGGTCTGAAACACATTGGCCAGCGGGACGCCTATGGACTTGGCAAGATTGCGATCCACCTCCGCGAACAACTGCGGCACGCTGGCGCGGAAGGTTGTGAATACCCGCGCCATACCCGGCTGGGTGCTGGCTTTGGCAATGATGTCATTGGTGACTCTGGCCAGTTCCTGCGGGCCTTGATTGGTGCGATCCTGGATTTGCAGTTTGAAACCGCCAACGGTGCTGAGGCCGCGTACTGGCGGTGGGGCGAATACGGCCACGAATGCACCATCGATGACGGAAAGCCGTTGCTGGAGGGTGTTAACCAGTGCCTCTGCCTGTAATTCCGGGTGATCGGCACGCTCTTCCGGATTGGTCAGACGAGTGAAAAGCGTGCCGGCATTCGATTGATTGCCGCCACCCAACACGGAAAATCCGGCATAGGCGTTCACATGGGCTACCCCCGGCGTATCGAGAATGATCTGGCTTGCCTCGTGAATGACGGCTTGCGTGCGATCCAGTGCAGCGGCATCCGGCAATTGGGCATACACGATCAAATAGCCCATGTCCTGGGGTGGAATAAAGCCGGTGGGCACCTTGTCGAAAGCGAGGAAATTGAGCCCGTTGAGTGCCGCATACAACAGCATCACCACCGCGCCAATGCGGATGAGGCGGCTCACCAGCCAGCCATAACCGGCACTCAGACCCTCGAACGCCCGATTGAACAGGCGAAAAAACCCGCCAAATACGGCATCGATTAGCCGGGTGGGCCAGTCAGGATTGTGGTGCTCACGATCCAGTAAAAGTGCGCAAAGCGCGGGGCTTAAGGTGAGCGAGTTAAAGGCGGAGATGACCGTCGACACCGAAATGGTCAGCGCGAACTGTTTGTAAAATGCGCCGGACACCCCGGTGATGAACGTGGTGGGAATGAATACCGCGACCAGCACCAGGGCGGTAGCAACGATAGGGCCGGTGACTTCCTCCATCGCCCGCCGTGTCGCTTCGCGAGCACGCATTCCGAGCGCCATGTTGCGCTCGACGTTCTCCA
>SXQV01000055.1 GCA_005792805.1 Methylococcaceae bacterium
AGCGGGTAATAAATCATGGGTTTGTCGTATACCGGCAGCAACTGCTTGCTGGTGACGTGGGTCAGCGGGTGCAGCCGGGTGCCGGAGCCTCCGGCCAGGATAATGCCTTTGATCGATGACATGGGGTGCGGGTCCTCTCAATTCCGGGGGGCTGAGGCGTCGAGCTTCGGCGCTTCCTGTTGTGGTAAATCCAAAAGGTCAAGGGATCAGCTATCCCCGGCACCGAGACGTTCGCCCCGATAACTGCCATCCATGACCCGCTGCGACCATTCCTGGTTGTCCAGATACCACTGAACGGTCTTGTGCAATCCCGTTTCAAAGGTTTCACTGGGCTCCCAACCCAGACGGGACTGGATCTTGGTGGCGTCGATCGCGTAACGCTGGTCATGTCCCGGACGATCCGCGACGAAAGCAATCAGATTCCGGCGGGGGCCCAGGGTGGCATCCGGCTTCAAGTCATCCAGCAGATCACAAATGGTATGCACCACTTCCAAATTGGTTTTTTCGTTGTTGCCGCCAATGTTGTAAACCTCTCCCGGCGTTCCGGCGTCCAGCACCCGCTCGATGGCGCGGCAATGATCCTCGACAAACAGCCAGTCGCGGATGTTGGAGCCGGTACCATAGACCGGTAACGGTTTGCCGTGCAGCGCGTTATGGATGATCAGTGGAATCAGCTTTTCGGGGAACTGGTACGGCCCGTAATTGTTCGAGCAGTTGGTGGTCAGTACCGGCATCCCATAGGTATGGAAGTAGGCGCGGACCAAGTGATCGGAACTGGCCTTGGAGGCTGAATAGGGCGAGTTCGGCTGATACGGTGTGGATTCGGTGAATTTGCCGGTGGGACCGAGGCTGCCGTAAACCTCATCGGTCGACACATGCAGAAAGCGGAAATTGCGCTGTTCGGCCTCCGGCAGGCCCCGCCAGTATTTCCGGGCAGATTCCAGCAGTTGGAAGGTGCCGAGGATATTAGTCTGGATGAACGCTTCCGGTGAGTCGATAGACCGGTCGACGTGGCTCTCGGCAGCAAAGTTGACGATGGCCACCGGTGCATGGCGAAGCAGCAGATAATCCACCAGCGCACTATCACCAATCGAACCCAGCACAAAACTGTGGTTCGGGTCGTCTTCGATGCAATCGAGCGTATCCAGATTGCCGGCATAAGTCAGTGCGTCGAGGTTGATCACCTCGCAATCCCCACGCTGGATTTGCCGAATCACGAAATTACCGCCAATGAAGCCGGCACCGCCGGTGACGAGGATCGTTCTTTTGCTGTGTGTACTCATTAAGAAGGCCTGCCTTTGCGTTACATCGTTCCTTTCGATGGACTGTAGCCGAGAGTCCGGAGACCAATCCTTCGAGGTTCGCTGATGTTCGTTTCGTCTATTTAAATCAGGGAGGTCGGACTGCGATGGATCTCAGTGAACAATCCAAAAATTGGGTAACGCATCAGGGGCATTTGCATGAAGCATCCAGTTGTAGCTGGCAGCGTGTACGCCCTGTCCCTACCGACGCGGGATTCTACCGTATATCAGATGGGGATGATTGGCTTCGGCCCCGGCGAAATGGGTCGCAAGACGGCTAGACACCTAGTCTTACAGCGCATTTAGGACCCCTCTCATGAAATTTTCGCCTGGTCAAAATGCACTGGCCAATTGCCGAATCTCATTGGCTTTACTGAGTTCACGGACTTCCCGCTCCAGATCGTGGATCCATTTGTGCTTCACCGTGTGGTGCCACTTGCATTGGCCTGTGTCCCGTTCGTGCCGGCGCACCCAGCGCCTGAGTGTTTGGCAGAAATTTTGAGGATTTCTGCATGACTCACTTCTCTCAAGTGAGGGAGCCTGCATAATCCCGGACCGGTTCATATTGATCCATGTCTTGAACCGTAACCTAATGACAGGTGTAATAAGCCTGAACTATCGATTATCACTTTAGGAGACTCCGATCCATGATCCAAGATACAACCCTCGCCAAGTTGCCCGCCAGCTACAGGGTCCTGTTTACCGGCTTTTTGCTGGTTATTGGTGTGGGACTGCTGATGGCCGGATTTCAGATCATGGAAACCCATGGCAAGGCTGACGGTAAGCCGGGCTTGTCTTATAACGACATTGTTTACAGCTATTACGGTAATCGGAGCGGCTCCAAGCTGGAGTCAATGCTGAATGGTCAGATGAAACCCATGGCACCGGATGAAGTGCGCTTTCGCCTGATCCAATGGACCCGTGACGGTGCCAGCATCAAGGACTGGAACTCGGAAATCCAGCCTATCATGGCTCAGCATTGCGTCTCCTGCCATGGTCCCGGTGCTTCACTCCCTGACTTCAGTCAGTTCGAAGGTGTCAAGAAAGTAGCCGAAGTGGATGAAGGCGAGAGCATTGCCACATTGACTCGGGTTTCGCATATTCATCTGTTCGGCATTGCCTTCATCTTCCTGTTTGTCGGCTGGATTTTTGCCATGGCGCAATACCCGCAAAAATGGAAGTTGATACTCATCGCCACCCCCTTCGCCTTCCTGATTTTGGACGTACTGTCGTGGTGGTTGACGAAATACATACCGGCGTTCGCCTGGCTGACGATGTTTGGGGGATTTGGCTACAGTCTGGCCTCGACCATCATGATCTTTACCTCGCTCGTACAAATGTGGACACCGGAAAGCAAGTGGCCCATGCGCTGGATTCGACGGGCAAAATAACGCAATCAACTGGCTGACCAGGCGGCGACTACGCGGCCTGGCAGGACTGACGGTCTGCTAGAGGGTGAAGCGGAATTCGCGCACCAGCATCCCCGGCACCGTGCTACCTCCCAGAGCGCGCTGGCTATAGGTGTCGGTTTCCATCAGGACACTTGCCGTCTTCGTGATCGACTCCAACTCCGAACCGAAAACCCGATAAAGGCTTTCATCAAAACGCAAGTCTCTGATCGGCGAGACAATCTCGCCATTTTCCACCCAGAAACAAGCATAGCGTGTCATCCCGGTGATGCGCGCGTTCACTAAATCACTCCAATTGAGATAATGCAGATTACTGATGTAGATGCCGGTCCCCAGCGAGGCCAGGATGGCCGCATCGTCGAGCTCTCCCGTCGCCATTTCGGGAGAGCGCAGACCCTCACCGGATTCCGCGCCGTTGCCGCTCACGCCATATTCACGCGCCGTTCGTGAACTGATCAGCAGATTTCTGACCACGCCATGCTCAATCACGCTCAGCCGCTCAGGCGCAATTTCTCCTTGGCTATTGAAACGGGGCGTCAGTCCCGCATTGAAATTTTCTTCGAGACTGAAGAGTGGTGATAGCTGGCGTTCGCCCTCAATCAAGTGTTTGAGAGCGGAATCACCTTTTTTCCATGCCCCATAACCAACCCCGCCCCAGGAAAACAGACTGAGCAGTGCCTCTACCGCCGCTGGCGCAAAAAACACCCGGTAATGGCCCGGCGACAATTCCCGGCTGTCACGCTTCAGCAGATCCAGCTGCTTCAGGCTGTCCCTGACGGACTGCTCAAACCCGGCAACTTCCCACTCTGTTCCCGCATACAAGCCTTTGACGGCTTTGTTTTCGCCAGAACCATTCACCGTAAACAAGGAATAATCGAGGAAAAAGCTCTCGGTCGAAAATACATGGCGCAGGCCCTCCGAATTACGGATAGCGCGCAGCTGGGGCCCACCGGCATAGAGCCCCGTGAAATCGGCACTGGCAGTATGCTTTGTCACCTGTCCAAGCAGTGCCTCAAGCTGTGGCAGCCTGCCGGCATGATGCAGCTGACTGTGGCCCTGATTTTCGGGGGGAATCAGGAAAGGGTCTTCGGGAAGATGCTTGACTTCGTCTCTTGCACGCGTCAACAGAGACAGCGCGGTGGCCGCATCCTGCCGATCCTCTCCAGTTGAGTCGAAGGTATAAACAATGCGCCGCCCGACAGACTGGAAGCGCAAACTCAACCGCGCTTGCTTCACGTCTGTGGATTGTCGAACCCCGGAATTGTTGAAGCGAACATACATTTGCTCTTCGGCAGCCAGGTTCAACGTCAGCTGCTCGCCCTCGGCCAGTGATTCAAAGCACGCTACACTCAATGTATCGAAATGCCGCAGCGTGTTTCTCTGGAAGCTCATGCCTCACCCCCAAACACCTGCACCGAACGAAACAGGCAGGCGGGGGAGGCATGGCCCACACGAATCATCTGATTGGGTTCCCCTTTGCCACAATAAGGTGTCCCGAAGACCCGAAAGGTTTCGGCATTTCCGACAGCGGCCAGAGAATGCCAGAACGGGACAGTCACGCCCCGGTAATTGGGGTTCTTGAGCACCCGAGTCAGCCGGCCATCCTCGATCAGGCGGGCATATTCGCATCCGAACTGAAATTTGTTGCGATAGTCATCAATAGACCAGGAGCGGTTGGCTTCCATATAAATACCGCGCTGGACGGAACCAATCATGGCGTCAAGACCGGCGGCACCGGGCTCCAGATTGATGTTGCCCATGCGGTCGATGGGCGCACGATTCCAGCTGGCTGACCGGAAGTTGGCAACGCCGGGCAACCCCAGGCGGGCCTGGCTTTCCAAACCGCCCAGTCCGCGCAGGAGCATGCCATCCTTGATCAACCATTCCCGGCGGGCCGTTGCGCCCCCATCATCGAACGCATAGGACGCGAATTCTCCCGCCCGCGTCGGATCAAAGCTGACATTCATCAGTGGACTGCCATACTGCAAGCGACCAAAATCATCCGGCCTGATGAAACTCCAACCCGCATAGTTTCGCTCGTCGCCCAGAATACGATCCAGTTCCAGCGGGTGGCCAATAGATTCATGAATTTGCAGCAGCATCTGGTCCGGGGCCAGAATGAGATCCATGATCCCGTCT
Organism: Methylococcaceae bacterium; assembly: GCA_005792805.1. Lineage (GTDB taxonomy): Bacteria > Pseudomonadota > Gammaproteobacteria > Methylococcales > Methylococcaceae > UBA6136. Next base: position 4,850 of record SXQV01000055.1, read on the forward strand.
GGACAATTTTCGGCCCGTAGCAGTGCCAAGGCCTCGTTACCCACCCGCTCGCATTCGCTCATCAGCCCGCTCCAGTCAAACGCTTCCAGTCCTCCCTGCCCACAGCGGGCGGTGGGTCCGTTCAGCGAACGATGCTGGGTTTCACTGCCGTCCTGTGCGATAGCCCCAAAGTGCTGGCCGGTCATCAGGGCATGCTGGGTAACATCGCTTCCATTACTGGACACGTAACTCATCCACGTCTCAACAAAGGTGGCTTCGGCCATGGCCGTCACGATTTTGTCGGAGACTTTGAGCCGGCGGGTAGCCTCAATCAGCCGGTCGGTGAATTCGGCCAATCCGACCGAATCCAGCGAGATCTCCGAAGCGATACGATAGCTACCCAGGGCGGGTGGATGTTGTTCCGGAGATGAATCGAATAACTTCAGGTGGGCGGCAGATCGGGCATTAAGCGCCGCCCGGTGCGCCGCCTGCTGAAGACCCGCCCTGGACAGATTGCTGGTCGCCGCATAAGCGATGTGTCCATCAACAAGCGCTTCGATCATCACGCCACGTTCGATGCCCACCGAATTCTGTTCTGGTCGGCCATTGCGCGCGGTGCGGCGGTGCGTATTTTCCTGGACAAAACGAATCGCCAGCCAATCGGCTTCACCCCGTATCCAGTTGAGGGCAACGAGAGGATCAAAGCGGGTGAATTCGGGGTGGAGCGCAAGACTGACAGGCATAGAGGTTAGCTCTGAGAGGCAATCAAATCGGCGGGGCTTTGTAACCCGCTGGAATCCTGTTTGCTCGCCAGCGCCAAGCTGAGTTTGCTGGGCGATGCGATGGGTTCAACAGTAACGGCGGCCCCCTCCCCTGTGGCGGAATGGCGGCCACAGGGTAACGAGCTGACTGATTAGTTGGCCGGACGGTAAAGAGGATGCAGCATCGTACTATGCGCCAGTTTTACCGGGGGTTTTGCTCCGGTGATGGCAAAGACCTCACGGGTGATTCGGTCATAAAGCTCAGCGGTCCACACAGGCAAACTCGGATGGCTGGTATCCAGCGGTCGCAGCCTGGGATCGCTGGGGGAAATGACCACCTTGATGTTATTGGTCCCAACATGCGCCGCGAGCACGAACAATTCTTCGATAGCCGCGTCACCCATTGCCAAACAGCCCGCTGAAACATTTTTCCCGTGGATAAAGATGTCCCCCCCCAGATCTTGCCGCCCATCATATTCCGCATGATTGAGGTCGAATTCATTGGGATAATCCACCTTCATCGACAGGTGATAGTTGCTATTCGGATTAAGACGCTCGATGTGATAAACCCCCTCAGGAACCTGGCGATCCCCTTGCCGCAATTTTGGGCCCCGCATCCCGCTAGCCGCCTTAATGTTGTAAGGACGAATCAGCTGGAACTTGCCGTTACTGCGAGCCCAAAGCTCCATTTTCCTTTCATCCTTGAAGGCAATCAGCACGATTTCCCGCGGAGGGTAAGCGACACCCGCCTTACTGAAGTAAGGTTTCAACTGATCAAGGGCGTTGGGGGCAAAGGCATAAAGGGCATCGTCGACTGAGCGTGCGCCTCTGGGGAACGAATAGCGGGGAGAAATCGCCGTATCTGGCGGGATATTAAGGTATCGGCGCGGCTGCTTAACATGATCTGTCGGGGGCTGTGTCACCCTGGTTTCGCTATCGCTCGCGCAGCCAAACAGCCAGAGAGCCATTGAGAGCATAGGAAGAATCCGAAACACAGAAAGAAGCATTAGTGAGGTCCTCGTGGTCATGGTGGCCAATCCCGCTTCCAGTATTCAGACAGAGCGGGAAATTGACCAAAAGAAGATCAGTGAAAGATTGGGCGTGATTGAACGCCGACCGGAGAGGTTGAAACGTCTGATGAATTTGATCGAGAAGGCGCCGTCGATTCGAACATTCCCACTTCAACCTCTGCCGGGCTGTGATGGGCGCGCCCTCTGCGATGGAACAATTACATGCGGGTTACTCGAACCGGGCAATAAAGTCAGACATCAATTCAACACGTTTTCCTTGCGACCGTAATGACTGTCAACGTAAGTCTCAACAAGGGACTGGAACTCCTCGGCGATTCTGTCTCCTTTGAGGGTGACCGTCTTCACGCCATCTTCGTACACCGGAGCTACAGGATCCTCCCCGGTGCCCGGAAGGCTGATCCCGATATTGGAGTGCTTGCTTTCACCCGGTCCGTTGACCACGCAGCCCATCACGGCCACCTGCATATCTTCGACACCGTGATATTGCTTCTTCCATTCCGGCATCTTGTGACGAATGTGGCTCTGAATATCCTGTGCCAGTTGCTGGAAATAGGTGCTGGTGGTACGTCCGCACCCCGGACAGGCGGTCACCAGAGGCAGAAATGAACGCAAGCCCATCGTTTGGAGTATTTCCTGGGCCACGATAACCTCAAGCGTGCGGTCGTTGTGAACGGGCTCTGGCGTCAATGAAACGCGAATGGTGTCACCAATGCCCTGCTGCAGAAGAACCCCCAATGCCGCAGTTGAGGCCACGATCCCTTTTGATCCCATGCCGGCCTCGGTCAGGCCAAGATGCAAAGCAAAATCGCAACGGTTTGCCAGTAACTGATAGACCGCAATCAGTTCCTGCACACGGCTCAGTTTGCAGGAGATCACGATACGGTTTTGCGGCAACCCGAGCTCCACGGCGCGGTGGGCACTCTCCAAAGCCGAGGTAATCACAGCCTCCCGCATCACGACTTCAAGCGCTTCAGGTTCAGCCAGTTGGGCGTTTTCGTCTAACAACCTCGCCAGAACGGACTGATCCAGGCTCCCCCAGTTCACACCAATCCTCACCGGCTTGTCGTAACGGCAGGCAAATTCGATCATCTGAGCAAACTGTGGGTCACGTTTGGAGCCGCGCCCTACATTTCCGGGGTTGATGCGATATTTGCCCAGTGACTCGGCGCAAGCCGGGTACTTTTCCAGCAATTTATGGCCGTTGAAGTGGAAGTCGCCAATAATCGGAACATGGCAACCCCTGGCATCCAGCTGCTCCCTGATATGGGGAACCGCTTCGGCAGACGCTTCGTTATTGACGGTGACCCGAACCAATTCAGATCCCGCGCGGGCCAGTTCATAGATTTGCTGGACCGTACCGACAATATCAGCCGTGTCCGTATTGGTCATGGACTGCACAACAATGGGTGCGCCGCCGCCGATTTGAACGTTACCAACCTTAACGCCAACAGTATTTTTACGAACGATCATCTTGATGAACCTGAGGTTACATGGGAGCGAATGGCGTGGATTTTACAGCGAAAGCCATCCGTCCGGGTTGCCTGGGGGTTAAATGCCGAATTATCGGAGGAGTAAACCCGGATCAGGCCATCTCCTTGGCAATCTCGAAAATCTCCTCGGCATCCAGTACGAGGGTGTTGCATTCGAATAAACGAGTAACGCAAGTCCGGTGCAATGCGAGCTTAAGCGTCCCAAAGCCGATGGCTCCCCAGGCTTTTTTGCCGGAACGATCGACACCCCGATCCATCATCTCGACTCCCCCAATACCTAACGGAGGAGTGGCATTGGCATCGGCAATCATCTGCAAGGCCTGATTATTCTGCCAGTGTTCCGGGCGCAGCAACTGCACTCCCGTGGCCCCAGCGGCTAACACCACTTCAGCATTTTCAATCGCCAAAGCCCGATCAATATCGGTATCGGCCTGTATTGGCACTACATCAACACCAAAGCGAACCCTGATGGCTTGGGCGGCACGCTCGGCCTTTGCCATTTGCCGGCTGGTTATTCGCACCTCGGCAGCCCCTGCACGGGCCAGCATAACGGCAGCCCGCTGCCCCACCGGTCCTGTCCCCGCCAATACCACCGTGCGTTTTCCGGCAATCGACCCGCTAGTCAGGAGCTTGGCCACAGCCGCCGCCGCAGTCGTGTTGCTTCCATTGCTATCGAGCATGATCGAAACACGGAAATCGGCAAAGAACCGTTGCTGTACCGCCGTGAACAGGTTCTGACCCGCCTGCATATCACTGCCACCAATAAAAATCGCCGTATTTTTCTTGTCCCTGGGTGCCCGGGTAAAAACAGCTCCATCGACGAGCGCCCCGATAGTGTCTGGCGTCACCCCGCCATAGCCAATTACGTGGTCTGCCTGGCCATCGTAAGCCACAACGGTATCGAAAACAGAGGGATGCGTATCGGTATCAAACTGGAAAAGGAGTTTTTTCATTGAATAAAACAGATTGAAAAATGAGACAGGCAAGCTACATGGCTACCATAACCGACTTGCAGCCTCAGTGTATTGAGGCTGAATACCGCGAAAAACGCACAACTTTATGCGCGCTTGGATGCAGCAACTGGAAGAGGTCAGTGTATATCCGGATTTTTGACATAAAAAAAGCGGAAAACCTGTGTCCGCTTGATTTATAGGTGGATTGTTGGTGGGCCGTGTAAGATTCGAACTTACGACCGATGGATTAAGAGGGCACCACGCTGTAGAGGAAATTCAAGACTTTTAACCACCTCGCCCGGTTCAAATGCGCCTTCGGAAGCCTTTATTTTGCAGCCTGTGACAAATGATGTTTCACGCGCTTTCACGTTGTTGAGTCCTATATCATGGAGCATGGAACTTTGACCCATCTTGAACTCCTGAAAAAATATTTACCGGAAGTGTATGTACGTCATACGAGAGACATTCAAGGGGTCTGAATCAAGAATGATGCTGTTATCTGAGATCGTCCTCCCTATCTGCGCCCCCAGATCGACAGGGTTGGACTTCCTCGGGAGCGACAGCACACCGCTTTCCGAAGCATTGGAGCCACCGACCTTGGAGCGCCCACTGCTGGAGGCTTCACGGGGGCATGGCAGTGGTCAGAGTAACCTTGAGTAGATTCAGCGTCAATTGGACTTTGGCAGATTGATCTCGGGGGGATGGTGAAGCCAGATTACGCATGGCTCGGCGGTTGGTCTGATCGACCTGAAAACAGTGTTGTATTGTTTGCGATACACAGATAACATTTCAACTCTGTTGACCGATTCTCATGGAATGTGACGGTCAACTGACATGGACGTTTTCTTTTGCGCAGGAGGTGCTAATGACTACTAATCTCACTCTTTCTCCAAAACACCAGCGTTTGCTGGAAGCCCTGGCAAATGGCATGACCCAGCGTGAGGCCGCCGGCGTGGCTCGCATGCATCACGTCACCGCTTGCCGAGTATCTCAGCGCCCCGAATTCAGGGCCGAACTTAAACGTCTCCATCAAGAATCGGAACAAGTCCTCGCGGAGCGATTGCCTGACCTCATTCGACAGGCACTGGATGTTCTCTCTGGAGAAATTGCCTTTCCGTCCGAGCGACGTCTCCGTGCCGTCAAGATTGCACTGGATCTGGTTGCCCGACTTTGTGCTGAACCTGTGGTTATTTCTTCCCAATTGACTGATTCGGGGTTCACCGTAACCCTGGACCAGTCCTTGCCAAGCGAGAAGGATCTGTCATCAGCCGAGATGAGGCCCACCGAGACCCTCAGGGAGGTAGACGCACCCCATTCATAAGCCCAAGTCAGACATCTGGACCAGGAGGGTCCGGCCTGGCGACGAGCCTTGGACAGGTTCGTTGAGCACCACTAACACCTACCCCTCAGGACGAGCGGGTACCTATCGAAAGGATTCGATTTATGGACAGACAAAATGCCGATCAGGCCGCGCAGGAAGCGCTATCGGAAAAGACCGTTGTGACTTTGCTGGCGCCGCACAAGGGTCAGCCCCGTAAACTCTATGGGCCGGAGGGAAAACGGAGTGACTACGATTCCCTCCAGAAGACCTTCAAGCACCGTCAGGTTGTTGTTAACTCCATCGATCATTTCCACGAGTTGATCAGCTACTGGGCTGTAGCGGGCGACTCTCTCATCATCCCAGGGCAAATTCGCCCGGATGCTGGCCCGATCGTCAATCGGCGAAAGCTTCCTAATCCCAGAAATCCCAACCCGCCGGATGTCATTGATGTACCCGTCAAATGGGGCTGTTTCGATCTGGACTATCTGACACTCCCGATCAATGTACAATCCTCGCCGGAGGCGGCAGCTCAATTTGTCATTGAGCAGATAGCCCAGATTATCCCGGGATTTGATCAACTCTCCCTAGTTGTTCAGGCCTCGAATTCCTGCGGGCAACCCGGAAAGGAGTACACCGCCAAATTCCACTTCTGGTTTTTGCTGGCGAAAGCCTGGATGCCGGCTAAGCTTAAAGAGGTCATCAAACAGGTGAATCGAATCTACCGGGAACGGAATCCTGATTTGGCTGCTCACCACAAGCGAGCGACGGGAAAGGACTTCAAACTGCTTGATGATGCTCTGTTCCAAGCCTGCCAGCCTCATTTTGTCGCTAATCCCCTATTCGTGGATGGCGCTGTTGACCCCTTGCCGCAGCGTATCTGGAAGGTCCATGGTGACTGTGAGCGGCTGGAGATCGACCCGGAGGCTTTTGTTGCTGAGCAGCCGAGACATCCCCACAGAGACGAGTGCAGCCAATCAGAAGAAGCCCCTAAGGCCAGGCGGGCCAATGGTGCTTCCGCCTCTTCAGAACCCGGAAAGAAAGTCTGCAATCCTTCAGATATCACCGGCAACCGCAGCCGGAATCTCTACTGTCTCAGATTAATCCGCAAGGAACTAGCCGAATACGGCCCCCAGTTCGACCGAAGGCGAATGGCTGAAAGGTTGCGTCGGGATCTTGAGGAAAGCAATGCCGACCCTGTCGATATCAGCCGCTGGAGCACCGACGCCGCCCTGTACCGTGAAATTGAGAATTGCGTTGTCTATCTGCGACGAGAATCAGACAACTTGCTGCAACTCGACCCCAGGGGGCATGCAGTCATCGAACTGTCGGAGCAATTTCTTCCAGAACTGGAAAAAAAGGCCGGCGTCCAGCTCATAAAAAGTCCGATGAGCAGCGGCAAGACCTATGCTGTCAAGGAAGCCATCTCGGGCGTATCCAGGGTGCTGGTTATCGTTCACCGGATTAGCTTGGCAAAGGAGGTGGCACGGCGACTAGGTATCGACTGTTACCAGGACAGCCGGAGCGGGAGGCTATACAGTAACCGATTGGTGGTCTGCATCAACTCTCTACACAAGCTGAGCCGAACCGATTTCGATCTGCTGGTCGTTGAAGAAGCCGAGCAGTTACTGCGGAGCCTGGCAGGCTTGGGCAAGGATCAGCGTCCCAACATCAACCACGAAATATTCAGTGAGTGTATTCGCCGTGCCGAACAGGTTTTGGCCTTGGATGCACAAATGTCGAATTTGACTTTGGACACGCTGGAATTCATCCGTCCGGGAGAGCGTTTTCAGATCGTACGCAACGCCTTCCCCCAGGACAAAACCCTGAATATTCACCCATCAAGGGCTTCCTTGATTGTGAAGTTTGAAGCGGCGGTGCATGCCCGACAGCAGGGAAGGGGCAAACCGGTGGCACTGGTCAGTAATTCGAGACGGCTGGTTCGTGAGCAGTATGAACGAATACATAAGGATTTTCCGTCGCTACGCTGTGCGCTGATCACCAGCCAAACAACGGGTGATGATGAAATCAAAGCACTACTGCAAAACTTCGACGCAGAGGGTGGGCAATACGATGTCATTTTCGCTTCGCCGACCATGTCAACCGGTCTATCCATTGAAAAACTGGATTTCCGTGTGTTCGGAATCTTTGAGGCCAATATCAACTGCCCGACCGATGCCGCACAAGCTATCTCTCGGTTCCGTCTGGCCAAGGAAGTGGATATCAGTATTGCCACAGGCAAGATGCCCATCTACACCAGCCGCCAGATCGTTGAGGCCCGGCTCAAGGCCTTGAGTGATCGTGATATTCCCTTTCTGAATGATGGCAACCGGCCCGCCTTTCGAACTGATCTGCTCCTGAGGGTCCTGCAGTACGAGCATCAGGCCAAAGGTCTTTTTGCCCAGAACTTCCTGTTTCTGGCTGAAGCGTCGGGATGGACAGTGCAGTTTCTTGCGTCGAATAAAGAGAAGGACATCTTTGGTGCCGGCCTGTTGAATGAAGGCAAGAAAGTGGAGGAAGAGGTCAGAACCGAGCGTCTTCTTGAAGCTGAGCGTCTGACGGAGTGCAAATTTGAAGAACTGCGTCAAAAAATGCTCCCGACATCCGTCGAACATGACGAACTGGAGCGGACTCTGATGGAGCACTTCTATGGTCGTGCCATTTCCGAAGAGCTTATAGCGCGCGACCGGCGCGGCGCCTACCGAAAAAGCATCCGCAATCTGGAACAACTGCGGAAAAACGCAGACGAGCTGCTAGCCGAGGACCGCGCTGACGCGCTGGGCGCGGATGCCTTGTCGATTTCATTCAAGTCGAGAGGTATCAAGAAGCAGTTGTGGTCACTGTTCCTGCGTGTGGTCGGCTTACCCGAGGATGGACGGCTGGAAGGCTTTGAATTCATCAATGAGGGATGGATCCGCCACCTGCCGGGATCAGAGGACCGTCCTCCGGTCGAACAGGTTTTCGAGGGGTGGACCAAAGACTCTCTGAACCCGGATGCTCTCCATATATGGACTCCTCCGTTTTGCAAGCTTTTTCGTTTCGATGTCAGCCGGTCGAGTTACGCAGTTGCGCCCATATATTCGGCCTTTGGTGAGATCCTTGGTGATCTCTGGCCCAGATGGATTTCCGCGTGTTTTCAT
>SXQV01000056.1 GCA_005792805.1 Methylococcaceae bacterium
ACCGGCGACCGATCCTTATAAGGTGTTTTGCCACCGATGCGGAAATGCCTCCATCGCATTCACCAGGCCGAAGCCCAACCAAGTTTGTTATGGAGGATGCTCAAGCAGGGGTCACGATTACGAAACCGGGTAAAAAATCGGGTACAAATCGGCAGAGAAAATTAACAAAGTCAGCATTGGTGAGGCCTTGATGCTATAACTATCGGCTTAATCACTGACCGGTCTACCACTCACCCGAAAAAAGGCGTCACTCCTCGTGGCGCTTTTTTTTATCTCGGTTCTGGGGCGGACGGAGTGATCAGGTTGTCGGAGAGCGTCGCTCCCAGGCGTCGAGCAGGATGGCGACCAGCATGTCACTCAGTACGTTCACGGCGGATCGCAGTCGGGCTAGGATCCAGTCCACTGGGGCGATAAGCGGGATTGCAGCGGCTATGACGCCCTCGGGGAGGCCAGCGGCACCCAAGACCAAGGGCAAAACGATCAAACCTGCTTCTGGTACACCGGCAATGCCAATACCGGCCATTAGCGCCGCCAGGATGACCACGATCTGTTGGCCGGTATCGAGATCCAGGCCAACAGCCTGTGCCAGAAAAAGGGCTGTCATAGCTTCATATAGCGTGACCCCGTCATTATTCAGGTTGGTACCGGCGCAGGCGGCCAAACGAGAAGAATTATCACCCACGCCCATGTTCTTAAGGCATTGCAGGGTAATGGGTACGGTCGCGAGACTGCTATTCGTAGACATGCCGGACAATACGGCATCTGCGCCGCTACCAAGATATTTACGCGGTGACACGCCAGCAGCCCAGGCTACGAGTGGGTAGTAAATCAGTCCATGAAGGCAAAGCCCCATGGCGATGATGGCGAGATAACCGGCCAATTCACTGAAAATTCCCAGGCCAGATTTTCCAACAGCCTGAGCGACAAGGCAAAGCACGGCGATTGGCACTATTTTTACCACCCAGCCAAGAACCCTGACCAGCAGTTGATATAAGGCTGAAATCGCATTTGTCAGAGAGCTAAGTTCCAGCGACGATCCTTCAGGTGGGTGTCGCTTGAGCGAGCCGAGCGCGGCACCAAAAAGGAGCGCCATCAGCACGATGGAGATGACGTTGTTATTGAGTATCGGCTCAAGCAGGCTCTGTGGAATATAGCCGCTCAGGTTCTGAAGTGGGTCAAGGCTGAGTTTTGTGGCAGCGGGGGTAGCGCTGGTATGGCTTGGCACATGGGAGATTAGGGCGTCGATGTGCCCTCGCCAAGCCAGTCCTGGTTTGAAGCCATTCATTAACGTCAGCCCGATGGCAAAGGCGACAGACACATTGAGTAGACAGATTAATATAAGCCTGACCCCACTTCTTAGTGTGATGTGGGTTCCGATAAAGGCATCCAGGATGCTGAACAGTATCAACGGGATCGCGAGTGCCTTGAGCAGGCGGATGATCAGCATGCCGATTTGGCCGAGATCTCCATTGCCAAGCCCGAAAAGGTAGGGTTTCGATCCACCAAAAAGGCCAAGAACGATTCCGAGGAATAGTCCTATGAGTACTCGAATGGACAGGGGCCAGAGCTTGGGATGAAGTGGCATACCATGGGATCGTGAACGGGGGAGTGAAAAGCCACTACTACCCAGTTTCTGGGAATCGCTTGCTGGCCGGCCGGGCAATAGCTGTTGGGCAGTGCTGTCTCACATTGCATCGTTTAATTGGGGGTCCGGAAGGGCCTCTGATATTCAATTAATTTGGATGCCGCTGTACCGGTTCCTCGTGAGGAGTGTTACCGAGTGTACTCATCAGTTCGCACGACGTTCATCCAGTTCACGATGCAGAATTCTGAATTCCTCACTCAATTTGTGTTCGGGGACGAAATGAATGAGTGGACGCGAGAGACTGTGCGATTCACGCACTTTCACTGAAGTGGAGAGTTTGGTGTTCAGCACCGGGTGTCCCTGGGCTAACAGTTCATCAACTAGCTGCTGGGGGAGCTTTGCACGGGATTGAAATTGGTTGACAACGACGCCTTCGATTTCGAGGTCTGGATTATGGTCTGCCCGTATTTCAGCTAGCGAGGACAGCAGGTTATACAAGGCCTCGCGAGAGAATGCATCGCAGTCAAACGGGATCAGGCAGCTTTTTGCCGCGATCAGGGCAGAGCGGCTGTAGAAGTTAAGCACGGGGGGCGTATCGATATAGATGCGCTCGAACTCGGTCAGAGTGTCCAGTGCTTCCCTCAGCTTGTAAATTTTGTAACGGGATTCAAGCCGGGCTTGCAAAGGTTCCAGTTCCGGGTGTGACGGAAGTACGTGAAGATTGGGATAGGGCGTTTCATGGATCTGGTCATTCAATCCGTCCCCGTTACCCTTGCCAAATAAATTCAGGCTCAAGGATTCCTTGAAAAAATGCGCAATGGTTGCGTCCGGGTCGGCAACCTTGTCACCCAGCAGATAATGCGAAGAGTTCCCCTGCACATCAAGATCAATCACCAGGGTCTTCAAGCCCTCCGAGGCGCTGATGGCTGCCAAGTTACAGGCGATGGTGGATTTCCCGACGCCTCCCTTCTGATTAAATATCACCCTGCGCATTGTGTTATCCCGGTTAGGTCAGAAAGCGGAAGTATAAGCAAAAAAATGGGCTTCCCATAGTTGATGTCCGTTTATGCAAAGAACCCCATGTATTCGCTGCGGAAATATGGATAGGCTGCTCATTGAGTAGCCTCTACGAAATATGGGGGAGTTATATTGTGGTGCTCCAAAGACATTTCCCCCCGCTGGCCTTGTCGATTTGCTCTAACCGGTGCTGATGTGCGTTGATTTCCTGCTCGGAACACCGAATGACTCTAAGTCGAGGTCGTGATGTGTTCAGTCGCTGAATGGCTTCTGGCGCTCCTGATTCAGAGGTGACCAGCGAGGGCTCTTCAAGCTCCAGCATAAGGGCGGTTTGACCTCCCGTCATTGCGAGATACACCTCTGCCAGAATCTCTGCATCGAGCAGGGCACCATGCAGACTCCGGTGCTTGTTATCAATTCCATAACGCTTGCACAGGGCATCCAGGCTGTTGCGTTGCCCGGGATGTTTTTTGCGAGCCATTAGCAAAGTGTCAAGCACCGCGCAGTAATCTGCCACGGCCTTGAAGCGGGAATCTGCCAGATGGAGTTCCCGGTTCAGGAACCCTACATCGAAGGGCGCGTTGTGAATAACCAGTTCCGCCCCCTCGATGAAACCCAGGAAGTCTTTGGCGATGTCGCTAAAACGCGGTTTGTCAGCCAAAAACTCCGTGCTCAGACCGTGAACCTCAACGGCTCCGGCATCCACCTCCCGATCAGGATTCAGGTAAACATGGAAGCGATTGCCGGTCAATTTACGGTCCAGCAGCTCAATGCAGCCAATTTCAATCACCCGATGGCCCGAAGCCGGATCGAGCCCCGTGGTTTCCGTGTCCAGAATCAGTTGTCGCATCATTATTTCCTTAGGGTTATCCCCAGCATTTCATCTATGCCACGGTTAGCCAGTTGATCTGCGCGCTCGTTTTCAGAATGGCCAGCATGTCCCTTGACCCAACACCATTCAACTTTGTGCGGTTCCTGAGCAGTTATCAATCGTTTCCAGAGGTCGTCATTCTTCACCGGTGCATTGCTGGCAGTTCTCCAGCCCTTGCGGATCCAGTTGGGTAGCCATTCGGAAATGCCCTTCATGACATAGATGGAATCGGTAGTCACAACCGCCGCACAAGGGCGTTTAAGTGCTTGCAAGCCATGGATGGCCGCCATCAGTTCCATCCGGTTATTGGTGGTGTCGGGGTCACCGCCATAAAGTTCTAGCTCCCGGGTCTGGTAGCGCAAAAGTGCTCCCCATCCTCCAGGGCCCGGGTTGCCCCGGCAGGCTCCATCCGTAAATATTTGTACTATCTCGGTCATTTTTGTTGCCGTTGGGAGGGTTGGGGGTTCTCCAGTAGCGGTCCCCTCACGAGTAGAGTAAACCGAGACCATTCTGATTCGATCGGAATCAATCTGTAATTTCGCTTGATGGCCTTGATGGCATAGGCCAGTGATAGTCCAGCCTTTAGCGCTTCCCAAGTGGTTTCCGGATTGTGTAACCCTTGTTCCCGCGAGCGGCTGAAAGCCGCTTCCATCTCGGCATCAAATTTGAGCAGGCTGAGCCACTCGAGCAGATGGTGTCCAGCGATCAGGCGCGCTTTCCAGAAGGAAGCGCTGCTTGGCCGCTGTAACAGACGTCTGGGGCTCCATGGATTAAGCCCAAAAATGAACAGCCGTCCCTCGGGTTTCAGTACGCGCTCAACCTCCCTTAATACCTGATGGCGATCAGGAACAAATTCGAGGACATGTGGCAAAACCACGGTGTCAATGCTCTCTGTGGCAAAGGGCAGGGCGTCGGCGTCAGCCTGGATAAAGGTCGGAAAACTTCGTGGGCCTTTGTGGTCAGCGAGAATGAAGTCGCCGACAAAATCCGGGTCGATGTAACGGCTTTCCGATCCCAGCCGGCCGATTTGCAGAGTTTTTTGTTGATAGGCGATTTTCAGGTTTGACTTCAAGTAAGCCGATTCGAGCGCTTGTAGTGCTTGTCCCAAGCTGGCCACGTGATACCATTTTAAAAAGTCATGTCGCAAAAATGGGTTGGCCGGTTGTGTCGTTTTCATGAGTTATGCGCCAAAGCAGGCGTTACCGGCTGGCATCAGTAGGATGATGAGGGTACCTAAGTAATGCAACTGCAAAAATCCCGGGCCAGATGGATCTGCTGTATTTCAATTGCCGCATCAATCATTGCGGGCTGCTCAAGGAACGAAGTCAAAAGAGCCCCAACTATACCCGATACAAGCCACGCGCAGTCAACGAATACACGAGGCGTCAAAAAGAAAACTTCCCGAGGTTCCAGGTACGACACTTTGTGGGATCGCCTGTTCGCCCTTTATGCCTTGCCGCCGGTTGATCACCCGGATATCGACAGAGAGCTGAGCTGGTTCGCCAATCACCCCGCCTATCTGGAGCGTGCTCAAAACCGGGCTGAGCCTTTCCTTTATTCGATCGTGAAGCTGGTTGAAAAAAAGAATGTGCCTGGAGAAATCGCTTTGTTACCGATCGTGGAAAGCGCTTTTCAGCCCAATGTTGTGTCACCGGCGAAAGCGGCCGGAATTTGGCAGTTTATTCCCTCCACAGGGACCAATTATGGCCTAAAGCGCAACCATTCCTATGATGGGCGTCGGGACGTTTATGCCTCGACCAAGGCGGCCATTAAGTACCTGAAGAAGTTGCATGGAGACTTTGGTGACTGGCTTCTCGCCATTGCCGCCTATAACTGTGGCGAAGGAGCGGTCGGGCGGGCCATACGCCGCAATCAGGCCGCCGGGTTACCCACCGATTTCTGGTCGCTGAACCTGCCTCAGGAAACCCGCGCCTATGTCCCCAAACTGTTGGCGGTATCGAGGCTGTTTGCCGATGCGGAAAAATACGGTATCAGCCTCAAGGACTTGCCCAACATGGCGAAGTACAAGCCGGTCAAGGTCAGCAACCAGCTTGATCTGGCCTTGGCGGCAGACGCGGCCGGCATTTCTCTCGACAAGCTGTACGAATTGAATCCTGGATTCAAGGGACAGTTTGCTGATCTGGATGGGAGCTATCACCTCTACATTCCAGCCGATAAGAAGGCGGCTGAATTCCGTGAGGAAGTTGAACGACTCTCCATGCAACGGCGGTCCTACCCGAGCACCTACTCAGAATCCATGCCGGTGGAGCCGGGTGCTTTCCAAACCTTCAGGCGAGAATTTCAGCGCACACCCCCGGCTTATCCTGATTCCAGAACCCTGTCCGGGCGCTTTGTGCCGATGTCTCAAACCGCAGATGACAATACACCGGACGCCAGGTCTCGTCCGGTGAAGAGAACCAGCGAAACGCCCACCAGTCAGTCCAGGTTACAGGTAGTAACCACGCATACAGCAACGAACCCTGAAAAACGGATGATGCTCACCAATGCTGAATCCTTGAAATCACGTGGGGCGCTTCCCGTGGCGGGTGCAAATGCACCAAAGACGTCAACTGCGTCTAATTCCAGGAAGTCTCTAGCCTATTCTGTTGAAAAGGGTGAGACCCTCTACGCGGTAGCCAGGAAACACTCGGTTGATGTTGCGCAATTGGCAAAGATGAACAACATCCCCATCAATACTCAAGTCCAGGCCGGTCAAAAGCTGATCGTGTCTGACGGGCAATCGATCAGGAAACCAGTGAGAGCACCTGCTTCGAAGAGCAAGGTCACTATGGCCAAGACCGCTCCCGCCAGCGCCGTTTCAGCCAAGTCGACCACCACTAAAAAGAAGAAGGAAAAAGCCCGTCAAAAGTCGACATCCTCGCGATCAAACAAGGTGTAAAGTGATCTGCGCTGCTTTATATTGATCTAGTCCCCACGCAAGCGGCTATAACATCGTAGAGTTCCTGAAGCCAAAACTGGCGTCCGGCACCGGTGAGCTCATTGACACATGACCCCCCTCCAATTCATCTCAATTCATTCCACTCTCATCTTATGAATGCCGACGCCCTTGTTAAACTTATTGTGACCACCCTGGATGACGGCAAAGGCCGGGATATCACCGTCGTCGATGTTCGCGGAAAGACCAGCATGACCGATTTTATGGTCGTGGCCAGTGGCACTTCCGAACGGCATGTGAAGTCCCTCGCGGGGCATGTGGCCGAGGAGGCCAAAAAAAATGAGACACAGCCGATCGGTGTCGAAGGAGAGGATGTCGGAGAATGGGTGCTGGTAGATCTGGGTGAGGTCATTGTTCACGTCATGAAGCCGCAAACTAGAGATTTCTACCAGTTGGAAAAGCTCTGGCGAGGTGAAGCCGGGTCCGCAGAAATGCTTCCCGGCCTCTCGGTTCATTGACATCAGGGTTGAGCAACCTGCGTAACCCCGCTGCTCGACCCATCCCTCCAAAAGGCCAGGACAACAGAATAGACGGTAATCCCTAAATCCTTCGTGGCTTCAATTGAGGACCCATGCAAGATCCGCAACGATGGCCGTTGACCCGCCTGCGTGACCGCGTACTTCCGCCTATGGTCGTCGTGTTGATGATTTCTTTCATTGGCACGGCTGGGTACTATCGACTGGGGCGCGATCAAGGGGCAACCCTGCTTGATGCCCTCTATATGACGGTCATCACGATCACCACGGTCGGGTATGGCGAAATCATCCGGCTTAATGATGTGGGCCGGATATTTACCATGTTTATTGCCATTACCGGCATTGGTGCCATGTTTTATAGCATGACTGTCATCATGGATTATCTGGTGGCGTCCCGCCTGGCTGATCCCCTGGGAATCAAGAAAATGCAACGAGAAATTGATGGGTTGACGGGCCATATCATTATTGCGGGACTCGGCCGTGTCGGGCGTCAAGCGGCTCTGGAGTTATCGGAGTCCGCTATTCCTTTTGTCGTGGTTGACCCTAGTCTCGACGCCCAAGCCTATGCTTTGCAGCATGGCTATCTGATGGTCCATGGTGATGCCAGCGCTGACGAAACCTTGGGTGTGGCGGGAATTCGCCGGGCCAAGGGCTTGATTGTCACCAGCGGTGACGATGCCAGCAATCTCTATATCGTGCTTTCGGCGCGGGTTTTGAACCCGGAACTCTTCATCGTCTCAAGAGCGGTCGATGAGTCCAGTGTCCCCAAGCTGATCCGTGCCGGTGCCAATCGTGCCATCAGTCCTTATGCTATCGGTGGCCGACGCCTTGCCCATTTGATCTTGAGTCCTACCGTGGTGGACTTTTTCGATACGGTGATTTCACGAGGGGATGAGCGCATCAACCTGGAAGGTATCCAGATTCGCAGCAACTCGGTAATGGCCGGCAAAAGTATCGGAGAGTTGCGTCAACAGGATCATACCGGCGCGAATATTCTGGTGATTCTCCGAGGCCGTCAGGTGACAGCCAATCCAGCGCCTGATCTGGTGCTGCTGGCCGGTGATCAGGTACTTGCCTTGGGGACGTCGGATCAGCTGGAAGCGCTGGTCGGTCTGCTTTCAGAGACAGCCTGATGGCCGTCATTCAATTCGCAGAGGCTTATTCGGCGAATCGATAGTCAGCTACCGGCTCCCCGCCAATAAGGTGCTCCTGGATGATGCGTTCCAGGACTTCCGGTGTGCAGGAGTGATACCAGACGCCTTCCGGATAAACCACGCTGATCGGCCCATTCAGGCAGACCCTCAAGCAGTTGGCCTTGGTGCGAGCAACCGAGCCCTGCCGTGATAAACCCAGTTCATCCAGGCGTTGCTTCAGATATTCCCAGGATTCAAGCCCTTTATCCAGGCTTGAGCATTTGGGCTTGGACTGATCGGCACACAGGAAAATATGCCGTTCAATACGGTCGATGTGCAGGGCTTGGGCCACCCTGAGTAAATCATCCAGAGAATTCTGATCGGTCATGGCAAATGTCGTGTGTCGGTTGGGTAATGGGGACGGGAGACCACTTCAACAGCGGAGATTTATCCGGGTGTCACGATATAATCCCGGCTTTTTGTTTCCCATTCAATGACTGATTTACTAGCGGAACTCGCGCGGCGACGTACCTTCGCCATCATCTCCCACCCTGACGCCGGCAAAACCACACTTACTGAAAAGCTCCTGCTGGTTGGTGGTGCCCTCCAGCTGGCGGGTTCCGTGAAAGGTCGAAAAGCCGCACGTCATGCCACTTCCGTCTGGATGGAGATGGAACAGCAGCGTGGTATTTCCGTGACCACCTCGGTTATGCAATTCGCGCACCGTGAGCGAATCTTCAATTTGCTCGACACGCCGGGTCAC
>SXQV01000009.1 GCA_005792805.1 Methylococcaceae bacterium
GAACATCCAATCCCACATAAATGTCGTTAAAATGACTCATGACCTGTCTCCTGAATAGTGGCTCTGTGTTGATTAAAGGGTTCTCCTCACATCAACATAACCCACGTTCGACAGCGTGGGCAGGTCATCCATCATGTCTACCCAACGAATCAGTGACTCAAGGACTGTTCGAATGACTGGAGAGGCCCCTGTTCCGTTGTCCGGCCCTGTTTACCGACCGGGGGAATCACCAGAAACTCATCCTCCGCATTCTGGTCACCGAACTGCGCCGAACTCTGGTTCAGGTGACCGTGAGAGACCACTAATCCGGGATGATCGAAAGGCGCCTTTTCCCAGCGCACCCGCTCATCGGTCAATGTTTTAAGAAAGGCCACCAAATCCGCCTGATCCTGAGGGCTCATGTTTTGCGGAAACACGACTGTCTCAAAGTGATGGGGGTTACCGACATTGTTGCCGCCCCGGTTATAAAACTGCACCACCTCTTCCAGTGATTTCATGCTGCCGTTGTGCATATAGGGCCCGGTCAGCTCGATATTGCGGAGAGTAGGAATCTTGAAGGCCGCATTCAAAGAGGAACCCAGCCGTCCCTGAAAGGGCTGGTTCAGCTCCGATCTCACCACCGCCGGCTGCACCCGCCTGGCCAGTTCGCCATAGCCCTGACACCGGCCCCTGGTAGCTGGATCTGGCAATAATTCCGCTGAATTGAAGTCGGTAGTAAAAGGGATGCTGAACTCACAGGCCAGCACATCGACGTTATCTGCCATCGTGCTGCCAGGGTTTTGCATCATCTCCAGATATTGCCCGCTGAACGACAACGGGCGCCCCCAGAGATCCCTGGCGGCCAGTCCCCTGTCATATTCAACGGGAGTGACACTGGTGATGGTGTAGCCCACATCCACCAGGGTCCTGGCCACATCCACGCCATCACCCTCCTCATTGAAACCAGAGCGGTCTACCAGCTTGATGTACTTCGCCTGCTGAGTGTTGTAAACCTTCGGATGTGCGGCGGATGAGAGCGTCGGCCCCAAATGGCAGAGGAAACAGTGATCGTTCATGAACAGCGTCAAACCACGCTTCTGCTGCTCGCTGAAGGCGACCGGCACCTTGTCCCGGCCGCGTTTCGTATCGAACAGCGCATCGTCGGAAATCAAGGTTTCCTCGTATAACTGAATCGCCAGACCAAAGAACAATCCGAAATTGGCTTCCATCTGGGTGAAGGGGGTGCCGTCAGCTGAAAAGCCAAACGCTCCGGTCGAGTGCCAGTAGCGCCGGGCAAAGGATGACTGGATCAGGCTCTCATAGGTTTGACTGAGCCCCTTGCCCGAGTCATCGGCCAGCTGACCCAAAACGCTATCTTCGGCATGAACCGGCTGGCTTTCCAGTGCACGGCGAGTAAGGAGTTTGCGGCCAATATCCGCCAAGCGGCGGTGCGTACAGGACATTTCCGTGTCGTTGGTCAAAGGGGCTACCGCCTGCGACGCCAACGAGGCATTCCTGAGCAGAATCCGCTGCTTTATGGGTGTGCCGTTCCTGACGATCCAGACACCGGCATCCGGATCGCGGGCACCCCATTCTGATTCGCCGTTGAAGGCATTATTGGCCCGGCCATCCCAGAACTGACGGAAGTTGAAGGCCGCATTGATTACCGTGGGGGCATTGCGGTCCGTGACCCGGCGGGTATTCCGCTTACCCAGATGATAGATATCGTCGAACCCGGTTTCGCAGGTATCGAACGCATGAGAGCCATCGACGAACTGAAAATGACGCTTGAATGTCCCCGCTGAGCCGACCAGATCGTCCGTCGTAAATAACCGCCTGGAATCGCGATCGTTCGGATCATTAAACCGCCAAAGCGGAAAATCATCCGCCTTCAGCGTGTAATTCGTGCCACCGGTGCCGCCGGAAGGCAAGGCTTCGAAGGTGGCCATGGAAGCGGCACCCAGATGCCGCCCTCCGGGCTCCAACTGATTACGCAGGCGATGATCGGCCCCCGCGTGAAAGTGGCAACTGGCACAGGCCATGCCATCACTCCCTGCGTTGGCATCCCAAAACAGCGCCTTGCCCAGGCGGATGGCTGCCTGACGGTCGGTCACATAACGGCGCAACTGCGGCACCCTGGGAACCTGCACCCCTTTTAGTGAGCCAGGAGGAACGCCATGAGCCCACACGGCAGCGGGCAGCGCCACCGATATTGCCAAGACGATCAGGAATAGAACCCGTCGGGTCATGCCTGCAACCTTCTGTTTCAAATAACGAAATAGGGCCGACCTCCGCCCGGCGGAGATCGGCCCCCTGGCCGCCATGAGCGGGTGATTTACAGACCGCCCACGCTCACATTGATCGGATACGCGGTCGAGAGATTCACGCCCGGATCAGGATTGATCCCGCCGACCACGCATTGATAGACCCCGGTATTTTCGGCCACAAAAGACAGTTCAACCTTGCCTTCGGTACCGTCCAGAACGCTCACCACGTTCCCCTGCTGGTACTGGTAACCCAGCGGGTACTCCATACCATCCCCATCATAGCCATTGATCACAAAGTACATCTTCATGGTGCCAAGCTTTTTCTGGTCGGCTTCATCGACCTGATTCGGAGCAATGATGCTGGTGAACTGGTTGTAGAAGTGGGCATAGGCATAATCGACGCTGACCAGGCCAGCTCCCTGCGGGCGGTACCAGCAGGCCACGCCGGGATGCAGACCCTGGGCGGTGGGATCCGCCGTCGCCGTCACGGTATACAGGCTGCCCTTTTTCAGCTTCATGTAAAGCCATGAAGAATGGTGGGTCCAGCCTTTATAGCCCATGGTCAGGTTATAGAACGCATCCGGGCGAGCCTCTAGCGTCTGGGACGGGTTCGCTACGGTAAAGGGTAAGTTGTTGGCCTTGATGGAGGTGGCGGCATCCGCCGTAGTGGCAGCCATCAATCCAGCCATTGCCAGCCCGAGAGTGGCTGACTTCATTTTGAAATTCATTTTCATGCTTACTCCGTAAAAAAAGGGGGATTTATCTCGAAAAAGCCGGTTCCATCGCAGATTCAGCACCTGACGTTGTGGCCTTGCCTTCGGGTTGCAGAACATAGCTCACAATCACGCATCGCATCGCAACCCACTCAACTATACAGAAATCGTGCCACATGATGATCTGCTTTATTTTCAGTGACATAGAATTTCACCCAGACAATGAGTGTGGTATATCACTCACCTCATTGCGCCAGTTGCCCTGACCCCCGTAAGCCGCCACCAACCGGAACACCGAAGCCCGCAGGATAAAAAAAAGCGCCTTCATTGCGAAGGCGCAAAGCTTCACGGAGCACTGAAAAGAGGATGAAAACTAAACTCAATCAAATCAAGGCGCCGGGATCCGCGTGACCAGACAGTCACCCAGACGGGGAAGGCTCTCGCCCTGCCCCGCCACACCACCAGATGCTTCGCCCCCCCAGGCGTGTTGCGGACTGCTTTAGCCTGAACCCGGCGCACCAGACTCTGTGCAGGCACCGTGCCAACGCCAGAAACCCAGCCGGTTCAAGCCTCGGCCTCACCCGGCAACAGGCTGGCCGGGGACAGCTATGTGGTATTTGCCATGCCAACTGCGGCATTTGCCTCACTTCCGTTATTTCATGCGAGCCGTCTGTCGCGCAAGAAATACCAGAAAGCCGGCCCCACCCAATGTGCGCTCTTGCTTATATACCCGGTAAAACAACAGGCTATGGCCGCGCTTCGGCGGTACACTCCCGGCAAACTGAAAAATATCAGGGTGATGGCATGACTTATGCTAAATCCGGGGAAGGGCGCTCAGGTCTTCCTAAGACCCTGGGACTTCCCGTTTAGCCGTAATAATCACATCCGGAGACATCGAAAATGACACTCAATGCTCGCACCTTGTTACTCAGCGCCAGTGTGGCGGCTCTTTGCGGCCTCAGCCACAACGCGTCGGCACACCCTGGCTTTCAGGTCTCACCCGCTATCGGTGCCGGTGGCGCCAGCAAATACACCTCGCAGTTCAATGCCATCACCGTAGGGCATGGCTGCTCCGATGGTAAAGGCGGCTATCTGGGCGTCAAGGCCGTTTCCTGGCTCATGCCGACCGGCACGACCGCAGGTAAAACAGCGCCCTACAGCACCGGCTGCGATGCCGCAGGCAGCAAGTGCACTGGCGTTGAAGGTCAGGCAGCAGTCGCTACTTTCCTCAACTCGCAGGGAACCTATAGCGCCACTACCGGCATCACCACCTTCCCCAAAACGCTGAAGGCTACTACCGCCACCTCGCTCGCGGCCGAATTCACCGACCTCCCGACGCTGGCCGGCCGCTTCAAACTCAACCAGAACAAGGGCGTATTCGGCACCCAGAAACTGAAACTGGATGCGAACGGCAACCCGATCGGTTTCTACGAGCGTAGCGGCTATGTCGATCCCAAGGCTCTGGCCGTCACCGATATGCGCATGACCACCGGCGGCATCGTCTTCAAACCCGGCAGTTGCGCCACCCAGCTCATCGTCAGACTGGCCGGTGCCGACATCTGCCACATAGAACCCCAACTGACCAATGAGCACTACCAGAACCTGTGGTTTGGCGGCCCCACCGCCAAACTGAACAAGGGCCATGGCGTACATGAGAACTTCTGGCTGGCTTACACCATCACCCGGCCCGCCGCTGAAACCGCCGCCTGCGCAGAGGCGGCCAAATACAGCATCGTGGTGATGCCCACCGACGAGGAAATCAACAACCTGTCGTTCCCTGGGTGGGGAGAAAAGTAAGGCATTAGCCTCAACATCCGTCTGCAATCAAAGGGGCCAATGGCCCCTTTATTTTTGGCCCACCGTGCAGCAGGATTGATCGCTGTACAGCCTGCCCCTGACTTTAACTGTCCAGCACCAGCGAATCGAGTGTCTCCACTACCCCGTCCGTGCGGCCAGCCCATGAGATGCGGGATTTGCCGCACTCACTGAGTCATTTGCCACACTCAACCCGGATTGATTCGCTCGCGCCTACTCGAAGCCAACGGAACCTGAAACCGCCCCCCCATTGAAACCAGCGTAAGCAGCCGCTAATAAGCACCGAAAAACAGTGGGTTGCCACCGGCATGCCCCGACATTTCTCCCACCCGTCACACGAACAGACTGGTACGGCATGGTTTCTGCTTATGCTTACGCCGGGCACGGGCCCCATGTGGAACCAGCACATGGCATCGCCGCGTTACCCTAATCCTGATAAATTCGGAGCCATACAAAATGAAATCAACTGTTCGTCTATTGTTAATCGGTGCCTGCGTCGGAGGCGGTCTGTCACAGACAGCCACAGCGCATCCGGGCTGGGTTATTGGTACCTCGAATCTCACGCTGACCAACCGGGGTCCAGCCGCTGTGACTGACCCCGTAACCGGTGTCACAACCCCTGCAAAAAGCCCAACCACCCCAACCAGCGCGAGCCGGGGATATCTGACGGACGGGATTCGCATAAGCCACGGCTGTTCGAATGAAGCGGGCAAATATGACCCCAAGACATCGCCAGTCAACGCCGTGTCCTGGCTCTGGCCAACCGGTGAAAACGCCAGCGATCCAGCCCCCATGAGCACGGGTTGTGACACGGCGGGTAAAAAGTGCACCGGCGTGGCCACGCAGCCTTCGGTCGCGACCATCCCCAACGCCAGCCAAAAGCCGGACTACGGCAAGCCCTGGCCCGCCGGCATGGCAACCGCCGCCAACCTTTCTGAGCATTTATGCGTCACCACGGATTGCATTGCGCGGGTAACTTCCCTGGGCAGCCATTTCACGGCTCAGGGCAACCAGGCCTATTTCAAGCAGTTCGAGGCCAAAAAGGGCACGCCGGGTTTCTGGGCCAAGGGCCGCAAGATGACTCCCGAACAAATCGTCGCCTTCAGCGCGAACTATGGCGTCCCCTACGCCAGCGAGGTACAGATCCAGTATGTGGCGGATCGCACGAAACCCCTGGAAAAGATGGTTTTCAGCCCGCAAAGCTGCGCACGCAAACTGGTAATCCGCCCAGCGGGTGCCGACATCTGCAAAATCCACAACGACAAGGTGATACAGGGTCACGCTCATGACCAGAACTTCTGGTTCGGTGGCCCAACCCCCAAGTTTCACGAAGGCCACGGCGGCAATGAAAACTTCTGGATGGGATACAACCTGCTGGTACGTGACACTACGGCCAATCCTTACCCGAACAACTGCCAGGATAAGGTCTATGGCGATTACGACCTGGTTGTCATGACCCCGATCAGCCAAATTGACGCTCACCTCGGCTTTCCGGGATTTGCCAAGGGCAAACCCTGATAAGCCAGTCGTCACAGCAAAAACCAAGGGGCCTTCCGGGCCCCTTTTTTTGGTTCATCGCGCCTTGCCGGGGCAGGCGTTCCTAGTATTCAGGATAGGCCTGTCGAAGATTCCCCTGGTAATCCCGAGAAGCTACGACAGCTATTTTGCAGGGGCACCAGCACCTGTGTCGCCTTCCCATGGGGTGACACGCAGGGAATTCAGGTTGTAGCGATAACTCTCCAGCTTGTTTTCCTTGGCGACTGCGCCGATACCGGTCAATGGCTCGGCTTCTTTCAAGGCATCCCAGAAA
>SXQV01000057.1 GCA_005792805.1 Methylococcaceae bacterium
ACCAATCGCATCAACCAGCTGGTCGTCAAGCCGACCTTGCAGACGACCCGCGATGACGACATCTACGCTATCGGTGACTGCGCCGCCTGTGCCTGGACAGGGAAGGGCGTCAATGTACCGCCACGCGCTCAATCGGCGCATCAGATGGCCAGTCTGGTGCTGGAGAATGTCCACCGCCGCCTCCGGGGCAAGAAGCTGAAGGAATTCCAGTATCTCGACTACGGGTCGCTGGTTTCGCTCGGCAAGTACAGCACCGTCGGTAATCTGATGGGCAATCTGATGGGGTCGGTCATGATCGAGGGTTTCGTGGCCCGCTTGGTGTACCTGTCGCTCTACAAGATGCACCAGTTCGCCTTGTTTGGCCCGTTCCGGGTTTTGCTGTTGATGATCTCGTCATTTTTCCGTCATCGTCTCCATCCCAAGATCAAATTGCACTGAGGGGATGATGGTAAGATTCGGGCCATTTTTTTACTGTATTTCACGCTGATGGAGGACGTTTAGGGACATGGCAGGGCACAGCAAGTGGGCCAATATTCAGCATCGCAAAGGCGCTCAGGACGCACGGCGTGGCAAGCTCTTCACCAAGTTGATTCGTGAAATCACGGTGGCCTCCCGCACCGGCGGGGGGGATGCGGCCAACAACCCTCGCCTGCGGGCGGCCATGGACAAGGCGCTGACCGCCAATATGTCCAAGGACACCATCGAGCGGGCCATCAAGAAGGGCGTGGGTGCAGGGGAAGGCGACAACTTTGAGGAAATTCGTTACGAGGGCTATGGCTCCGGCGGCATTGCCGTAATGGTCGACTGTCTGACGGATAACCGTGTCCGCACGGTGGCTGAAGTTCGCCACGCTTTCAGCAAGGCGGGCGGCAACCTCGGTACAGATGGCTCGGTGGCCTACCTCTTCACCAAAACCGGGATTCTTGGTTACCCCGCCGGGGTCGACGAGGACCGGCTGATGGAGGTGGCTCTGGAAGCCGGGGCGGATGATGTGATCAGCAATGACGACCAGTCTGTCGACGTGCTGGTGGACCCCGCCCAGTTTGAATCCGTGCGTGATGGACTCATTGCCGCTGGTTTCCCCCCCGACAATGCCGAAGTCACCATGCGGGCCAGCACGGCGGTCGCACTGGATGAGGGCGATGCCGGCAAGATGCTGCGTCTGCTGGAGCGGCTGGAAGACCTGGACGATGTCCAGAATGTGTACTCCAACGCCGACATCAGCGAGGAAATCCTCGCCAGGCTGGGATGATCTAGCGCGTGGTCAGCATCCTCGGCATTGATCCGGGCTCGCGTTGCACCGGCTACGGCATCATCCACGATGGGATCAAGGGCCCTGTGCTGGTGGCTTACGGGACGATCCGCACGGATAGCGATGATTTCCCCACGCGGCTGAAGCAGATCTACGACGGTATTTATCAGGTCGCCCGGGAGCACCGTCCGACCGAGATGGCGATTGAGCAGGTGTTCATGTCGAAAAATGCCGACTCTGCCCTCAAGTTGGGGCAGGCGCGTGGCGCGGCTATTTGCGCGGCCATGAATGCCGGCCTGCCCGTCCATGAATACGCCGCACGTCAGGTGAAACAGGCATTGGTCGGCAAGGGCAGTGCGGAAAAATCCCAGGTACAGCACATGGTTCGCTTCCTGCTCGGTGTGAATGAAGTCCTGCCCGGCGATGCCAGCGACGCACTGGGTATTGCGATGTGCCACATTCACCACCGGCAAACACATCTCCGCATGGCTCAAGCCGGGATGGTGCGGCAATGATCGGTTTTCTGCGTGGCGTCCTGGTCCTCAAGCGACCGCCTTCACTCCTCGTGGACGTGCGCGGCGTGGGTTACGAGGTGGATGCGCCCATGTCCACCTTTTACGGGTTGCCGGAAGTGGGCGGCGAGGTGCTGCTCTACACTCATCTGGCGATCCGCGAGGATGCCCACAGCCTGTTCGGATTCATCTCGGAAACCGAGCGCAGCCTGTTTCGCACGCTCATCAAGGTCAACGGGGTCGGTGCCAGGCTGGCCTTGGGGATACTCTCTGGCCTAAGCGCCGAGGAATTTCACCGTGCCGTCGAATATCAGGATACGGCCCGGCTGATCCGCCTGCCCGGTGTCGGCAAGAAGACCGCCGAGCGGCTGATCATCGAATTGCGGGATCGCTTGCCGGAACTGGGTTCGGTGACTTTGCCTGGAGCTGGCACCCTGCCGGTGCCCGAAGCCAGTCCCGTCGATGACGCCACCTCAGCCCTGGTGGCCCTCGGCTTCAAACCTCAGGATGCCAGCCAGCTGGTGAAGAAGATTGCCGTTGAGGGCAAAAGTAGCGAGGAGATCATCCGGTTGGCGTTGCAGTCGGTGGCGAAGTAGTTGCGAGACTGTTGTAGTGTCGGAGTAATATGAATCAGGACAAAGAAAAATGGGCAGGTGATCAGCCTGACGACTCGGTCGATGATGTCGATATATGCCCGGGGTCGAACGCTGATGATTCGGCTGATATCGCACGCTATATAAGTGCCGAGGTTAGAGAGTTGTACGACGTATACAGCTATCGGCATGCGGCTGCGGTGCTGGCGACCACTTTCCCTGAAGAACTCAAGGAAATCGAAAAAGCGTTACTGGATTTTCGTATCACGGTGCGTGACATTGGCTTCCCCGGTGGAAATGAGTCGGATATGCCAAAGAAGTTTTCGCGAATTTTGCGCCCTGCCAGTTGGGTGGAAACTCGTATTCAGGGGGACTTGCTGGTTCGGATGCAGGAGTACGATGAACAATTTGCAGACGGCAAAGCCAGAAAAGTAAAGCTGCCGGAAATCCCTCCCCGGGTGATTGCCAACTTCATTGATGGGCATAAAATCGACTATGTGAAGGGGCGGGTGGCTTTTGACTTGGAGTGGAACTCGAAAGACCAGACCTTTGACCGTGATTTGTATGCACTGAGAGCGTTTCACGAGTGTGGGCTGATTAGTGCTGGAGTATTGGTGACTCGCAGTGCAAGCTTGAATCCGGTTTTTGACAAAGTGCCGCAATTAGATAAATCGGGCAAAGAGACTGGAAAAAACGTGAGATCGAAATATGGTGCCAGTACAACGTGGATGGGGAAACTGCTGTATCGGCTCAATGCTGGAAGGCATGGGGGCTGTCCGGTACTGGTTTTCGGTATTACTCCAAAATTGATTTCAGACTGGAAGCCTTCACCATGATTTCAAAAGAAGCGGGTGTTTTATCAGAAGCGGCTGAAGAGTTGCTTGCCCAGCACGGCCACCATCGATTCTCGACGATACTGGCAGATCCGCCTTGGCAATTTCAGAACCGCACAGGGAAAATGGCTCCCGAGCACAAGCGGTTATCCCGTTACAGCACCATGCGGTTGGAAGACATCATGGCTTTGCCTGTGGCTCGACTCACGGAGGAAACGGCGCACCTGTACCTTTGGGTTCCCAATGCGTTGTTACAGGAAGGTTTGCGGGTATTGGAAGCCTGGGGCTTCCAGTATAAAAGCAACATTGTGTGGCATAAGATCCGTAAGGATGGCGGGCCGGATGGCCGTGGAGTTGGGTTTTACTTTCGCAATGTCACTGAGCTGGTGCTTTTTGGTGTGCGTGGAAAAAATGCCCGGACCCTGGCTCCAGGGCGAAGCCAGGTAAATTTTCTGGCTACGCAAAAACGGGAGCATTCACGCAAACCTGATGAGTTTTATGGGATTGTCGAATCTTGTAGCCCCGGCCCCTATCTGGAAATGTTTGCCCGGGGGGCTCGCCCTGGTTGGCATGTCTGGGGTAATCAGGCTGAGGAATACTATCCTGACTGGCCAACTTACTCGAATCACTCTCAGGCTGAGCGGGCGGTCAGCCCTTCAGTTGATCTCTTTACCAATCACGCAGAGTAATTTTAGCGGCAGTGCGTAGGCTGATAAACGCCTGCCACATGCTCTTTTCGAGGTGTCTTTTTTCAACATGACCCCACCCCGTCTCATTGCCCCTGGCGCGGACCGCGACGAGGATGTCGTCGACCGCGCCATTCGGCCGAAGCGGCTGGCGGATTATGTCGGCCAGAAGGCGATGCGCGAGCAGATGGGTATTTTTATCCAGGCGGCCAGAGGCCGACAGGAGGCGCTGGATCATGTGCTGATTTTTGGTCCGCCGGGTCTGGGCAAGACCACGCTGGCCAATATCATCGCCAATGAAATGGAGGTGAACATCCGCCATACCTCCGGCCCGGTGCTGGAAAAGGCGGGGGA
>SXQV01000001.1 GCA_005792805.1 Methylococcaceae bacterium
CTGGTTTCAGCTGAGTCTGAAGGAAGGGCTTACGGTATTCCGCGATCAGGAGTTTTCGGCAGACCGCCACTCCCGTGCCGTCAAGCGCATTGACGAAGTCAACATGCTGCGAACCCGGCAGTTTGCCGAAGATTCAGGCCCCCTCGCCCATCCGGTCAGACCCGAATCCTATATAGAGATCAACAACTTCTACACGCTGACGGTATACGAAAAGGGGGCGGAGATCGTGCGAATGCTGCACACCTTGATGGGTGCCGCTGGTTTTCGCAAGGGTACTGACCTCTATTTCGCCCGCCATGATGGCCAGGCAGTCACCTGCGAGGATTTCGTGCATTGCATGGAAGAGGCCAATGAAGCCGATCTGAAGCAGTTCCGCCAGTGGTATAGCCAGGCGGGCACGCCCGAGCTTGAAATTCTGAGCCAGTTCAATGAGGAAAAAGGCGAGCTGGACATGACCATCCGGCAGTCCTGTCCACCGACTCCGGGACAGAAAAAGAAAAATCCGCTGCATATTCCCGTGGCCATTGGCTTGCTGGGACCGGAAGGTCAAGAATATCTCTTGCGCTTGGCCGGCGAACCTACGCCATCGATGGCAACCACCCGTATTCTGGAGCTGCGTGAATCCGAGCAACAGTTCCGCTTTACCGGCCTGCCGAGCGCCCCTGTGGTGTCGGCCTTACGCGGTTTCTCGGCTCCGGTTATTCTGAAAGAGCGTCGCGACTCGGATGAACTTGCCTTCCTGCTCGCCCACGACCCTGATTTTTTTAACCGCTGGGATGCCGGCCAGCAGCTGGCGACGCGGGCTATGCTTGAGCAGATTAAAGCTCCTGAACAGTCGGCAACCACCACCTTGCTGATTCAGGCGTTCAGGCAAGCCAGCCGCCGGACCTGGCCCGATCTTTCCTATTTCGCCTTGCTGCTGACGCTACCCTCCGAGGACTATGTGAGTGGGTTCCTCGAAACCATCGACCCGGTAGCCGTTCACCAGTCGCGCCAAGCCGTTAAGCTGGGAATCGCCGAAACATTGACCGCCGAATGGGAAGAGCTTTACCAGCAGCATCATCGCGATGATTTCCAGCAGTTTGATGCTGCTGCCATTGGCCGGCGCCGCCTGAAAAACCTCTGTCTCGATTATCTCTCGGTGATGGACACGCCGACGGCCCATTCCCGGGCGGTGGAACAGTTCAAGTCAACCCGAACGATGACGGACCGGATCGCTGCGCTTTCGGCCATTGTGAATAATCACAATCCGCACCAAGCCGAATGCCTGGAATCGTTTTACCAGCAATGGCACGCCGATGAGCTGGTGGTCGGCAAGTGGTTCACGCTACAGGCCAGCTGCCGTCTGCCGGGTGCGCTGGCACAGGTCAAAACCCTGATGGCTCATCCCGCTTTCGACATGAGCATGCCCAATCATGTGCGCTGCCTCATTGGCGGATTCAGCCAGTCCAACCCGGTTAACTTTCATGCGGCAGATGGCGAAGGCTATGAATTCCTGGCTGATCGCGTGATTGAGCTCAACGCCATCAACCCACAAATTGCCTCTCGGATGGTGACGCCCCTGGCGGCATTGGGTCGCTATGACGAGCATCGCCAGACCTTGATGCGAACTCAACTGGAGCGGGTGCTACAGTGTCCCGACATTTCCAGGGATGTCTATGAGGTCGCCAGCAAGGCGTTGGCGGAATAACAATGGCTGTCATTGCCAGACGCATTGCCCTGGGACGCCTTGGTCTGACAATGGCAATCACGGCCATTTTTTTGCCTGGCTGTTCCACAGAGAAAAGCCCTGTATCGAAACCTGTCGCGGCAGTTAACGCCATCCGCGATTATGGCTATGTCCTGGGCGACCTTATCCCGCTGAGTTTCACCATACAACTGCCTGAAGGCGAGTCCATGGATGGCGACGCCCTGCCCGCTCCTGGCCCGGTCAATAAATGGCTGACCTTGCGTAGCGGGCATGTGGAAATGACATCGGAGACCACACCGCACACCGTTCAGGTGCAACTGATTTATCAACTGTTCAAGGGTGTGCGGGAACCGGAACTGGCGACCATCCCGCCACTGCGGCTGCACACGGCAGGCCGCACACCACAAAGCTTTGAGACGCCGCCGTGGTCGTTCACGGTCACACCGGTCATTCCACCCGAAGTGCTGGATGATGATGTTGAAGTGCGCCCTCCCCGGCCCACCGAACCGGTGCCGACCGCCAGAGCCAGCGCACGGCTTTACTCATGGCTGGCCGGAGTGTTGCTGGTGTTGGCCCTGTTGGGCCTGGGCGAATTTACCCGCCACCGCCGCACCCGGCCTTTTGCTGGGGCCGCAAAAACACTGAGGCCAATCCTGCGAAGCCGTCAGGATGCAGACAGCCTGAGACAGGCGGCGCGTCTTTTGCACCGTGCGTTCGACCAAACCTTTGGGGAAACCCTGTTTGCCCGGGAACTCGACCGCTTCTGTGCCGCGCACCCTGGCTTTGCCCCGCTGCGTGATCGCTTGAACAGCTTTTTTGCCCTTTCGGGAGCGCTGTTTTTCGATCCCGGCACCACCACGCCGTTCGAACCGGACACGGGCAAATGGCTGGAAGATTTGGCCCGGCGCTGTGTTGTCGCTGAACGCAAATCCTTATGAGTTTAGGTTTTTTGCAACCCTGGGCGCTTCTGTTGCTGGTTTTTGCGGTCATTCCCTGGCTTCGCCATGGACAAGCCACACTGGCCTATTCATCGTTGAGCCAGGTACCTGAAGACGCACTTTCGGACTGGATCGACCGGGGGCTGAAGCTAATGGCTTGCGGCACATTCGCCTGTCTGGCCATCGGCATTTCAGGCCCCTATTTACGTGAGCAATGGGTCGAACGTATTGGCACCGGTGCCCACATTGCGCTGCTGCTGGATCGCAGCAGCAGCATGAACGAGAACTTCACTGGCCGATATCTGGGTGCCAAGGCTACGGAATCGAAAAGCGCCATGGCACGGAAACTCCTGTCAGAATTTGTCAGCCGTCGTGAACATGACCTGTTCGGCATGGTTGCTTTTGCGGCGGCGCCCATCTACGTGCTGCCGCTGACGGAGGATCGGGTAGCCGTTCAGGCCGCTATTGCGGCGGCCGGTGGACGCGGCCATGGCGTGACTAATATTGCGCCGGGCTTGGCCATGGCACTGAACTTTTTCGTTGAAGAACCGCGACAGGGTTCCCGCATTATTCTGCTGGTATCCGACGGAGCGGCCCGCATCGATGAAGACACACGGGATCGCTTGCGCCAGATCTTCCAGGAAACGGAGACTACGCTTTACTGGATCTATCTCCGCAATCCAACCAGTGCCCCCCTGGCGGAAAAGCCCGCCAACCCTAACGAATCCACGACACCCGAGTACTTTCTGAATGAGTATTTCGAATCGCTTGAAATACCCTATCGTGCGTTTGAAGCCGAAAACCCAAATGCCATGGAAAAAGCCATTGCCGAAGTGGAGCGCCTGGAAAATCTGCCCCTGCCGTATCAGGAGAAACTGCCCCGCAAGGATCTTTCGGACGGCTTTTTTGCTACGGCGCTGACCTTGCTGATTCTTTTAATCGGCGCAAGAACCCTGGAGATCAAGACATGGAACGCCTGACCAGGCGGCTTTGGTCGCGCGGGTTTCTTGGAACACTGCTGCTGATAACGCTGGCGGGTTCCGCCCTGTCTGCCAGGCAGCTCCTCACGCTGAAAAGCCACAACCGGTTACTGTCCACGCACGAACAGATCGTCATTACCAATGACACCGATCCACAGCTGATTTTTGCCAAGGCCTATGAGCAACAGCAAAACGGCGATCCGCTGGAAGCCATTCAGCTTTATGGACGTATTCTGCAACGGGGAGATGCGAAATTCCGCGCCCAGGTTCGATTCAATCTCGGCACGCTGTACTTGCGGGATGCCGCCAGAATCTGGAAGGATCGAGGGCTTCTGGAGCATGTGCGTGTCAACACACTCCTCTCGGCCGCAAAAGACAATCTTCGTGAATCCCTGGTTTTGGTGCCCGAGCAGTGGGATGCGCGTTATAACCTGGAATATGCCTTGCGCATCACGCCGCCACCCAAGGAGAAGCCTAAAAATGATTTCCAGGGCTCCAAGGGCAGCGTCTTTGCCACCCTGCCGGCCATTCCCGGTGGCGGGCCATGAGCCGCCTGGTTTCGCTCCCCGGTGCTCTTCGCATTCAATGGCGAACCCTGCTGCTTGGGTTGGCGGCCCTGCTGGTCACGGCCTGCCTGTGGCGACCCGAATGGCCGCTGCCACGCCAGGTTTTTCGTTACATGGTGGTCTTCGACATCACCCAGAGCATGAATACGCGGGACTATCATCTGGACGGGTTACCTGACGATCGCTTGGGCTTTGCTAAAGAGTCGGTGAGAGCCGCGCTACATAGATTGCCGTGCGGCTCTGAGATCGGCTTGGGATTGTTCACGACGCAGACCGTCCACTTCCTGTTCGAGCCTCTCGAAATCTGCGGCCATTTTGGGGTCATCAATGACGTGCTCAGCCACATCGACTGGCGCATGGCCTGGTCTGCTGACACCCATGTGGAGATGGGCCTGTACCACGCCATCAGAGAGCTCAAAAAACACAGCCCTGGCGTCCGCCTGGTTTTCCTGACTGATGGACAAGAGACCCCGCCCCAGTCCGTGAAGCCTCAGAGCGATGGAGTAGCCGGCGAAATTTCCGGGCTCCTTGTCGGGGTGGGTGGCACGGTGCCTGTGACGGTACCGCGCTATGACCGCAACAACCAGTCTATGGGCGTCTGGGAGAATGCCGATATTGAGAAGCCGCCCGTCTCCACCACCGTCTATTCAGAAAAAGTGGTGCCCCGGCTACTACCGAGCGAAGGGCCTTACCTTTCGTGGCTCGACGAACCCCATCTCCGCGCGATCTCCGTGGAGACGGGCCTGGGTTATGAACGCCTGGCAAGTCCGGCCAGGCTGGCACAAACACTGATCTCCCCCGCTTATGCGGAACGGCGGCCCACCGCAACCGACTTGCGGCCATTTATGGGAGGAGCGGCCTTGACCCTACTGCTCTGGGTGTTCGGTATTGACAAATCCCCTGTCAGCCGCCGGAAAAGAAAGCCGCTCCCTTGAGCATCAGGCTGGAGCCGGGCGTCAACCATCATTCCCCTATCGAACCTTTGGCAGGCGCTTTTGGCCAATCCGGAGAAACTCCTGGGCAGCAACCCCATCAAAGGGGGCGGTTATTCCGTGTTTATGCCGTTCACCCGCCTGATAATGGTCAGAGTTATACTCAGCAGACGGCTGAGGAACCATGAATCACTGGCGAGGTCGATCGATACTCCCGTTTAGCCGCGTAACCACATAATAAAATCTACATCTACGGAGGAAGTACCCCATGGCCCTGTTCATTTCTGTCCTGCTAACCCTTGGCATTGCTTACTGGTTTTACAAGACAGCACTTCGCCTCCACGCCCATTCAGTGCAGTGGGCCATTGCTGGAGCGATCGCTTATCAACTACCCGCATGGGCCTGGATGCTATCCGTCTCCAAGCCTTACCTCAGCGCCATTCAAGGCACCGCCAACAAGGCCACCATGTCAGCAGGGCTCATCGGCCATTCGTGGATTGCCGTTGGCATTGTGGTCGCGTTACTGGTTTACCGGTTTGCGCTGCTCAAAACCAATGTAAAAACCGGTCTGTAATTCGCTGGACCCGCCACGTCGAACGCTCAGGTTCGGCGTGGCACCACGCCCCAAACCTCCTCCGCGTAGGTCTTTATGGCACGATCACTGGAAAAATTGCCTGACCGTGCGACATTCAGGATCGCCTTGCGGGTCCAGTCATCCTGGTCGAGGTAGAGCCGGTCCACGGCATCCTGCGCCGCCATGTAAGACCCATAGTCTTCCAGCAGGGCGTACCGGTCACCTCCCTGCAGCAGTGAGTCCACCAAGGGCTGGAACCGGCCAGGATCATCCGGGGAGAAGGCCCCCGAGGCCATCATGTCCATGGCTTTCTTCAACTCAGGATTTGCATGATAACGATCCCATGGGTTGTAGCCTTGTTCCCGTAATTGCGCCAATTCGTCGGCGGTGCGGCCAAACAAGAAGAAATTTTCCGCACCCGCCTCTTCCCGTATCTCAATATTGGCACCATCCAGTGTGCCGATGGTTAACGCCCCATTCAGCGCCATTTTCATGTTGCCGGTTCCAGAAGCCTCTGTCCCTGCGGTCGATATCTGTTCGGAAAGATCAACCGCCGGAATCAATGCCATCGCCCTGGAGACGTTATAGTCCGGCAAAAAAACCAGCTTCAGCCGGTCACCTGCGACCGGATCGTCATTGATGACTTTGGCAACATCGTTGATCAGCTTAATGATGAGCTTGGCCATGTGATAACCCGGCGCGGCCTTTCCGCCGATGATTACGGTTCTGGAGGGGCCACGCTGGGAGGGGTCTGCAAGCAGCCGGTTGTACCGCGTCACAACATGCAGCACGTTCAGCAGTTGGCGTTTGTATTCATGGATACGCTTCACCTGCGCATCAAACAGGCTGGCGGGGTTAATCGCCACGCCAGTCAGGGAGAGGCATTTTCCCGCCCACACTACCTTGTTAGCGCACTTGACAGAACGGAACCGCTCACGAAATGCGGCGTCATCCGCAAAAGGTTGAAGGTCACGCAATCGCTCAAGGTCGTTGATCCAGGCCGGTCCGATGGCTTCTGTGATTAACGCAGACAAGCCCTGATTAGCCTGATCCAGCCAACGCCTGGGCGTAACGCCGTTGGTGATATTGATGAATCGATCTGGGTACAGTTTTGCGAAATCGCGGAAAATCGTGGTCTGCATCAAATGCGAATGCAGCTTGGCCACACCGTTGATTTTGTGGCTGCCGACGATCGCAAGATGTGACATGCGAACTCGTTTTCCATGCTCCTCATCAATGAGCGATATACGCCTGAGCAACCCGACATCACCCGGATAAAGACGGCTGACCTCCGCCAGAAATCGGCGATTAATTTCGTAAATGATCAGCAGATGGCGAGGCAATAGGCGACTGAGCAGGTTGACCGGCCAAGTTTCCAACGCTTCAGGCAAAAGCGTGTGGTTGGTGTAGGCAAAGGTGCGCACCGTAATATCCCAAGCTTGTTCCCAATCCAGGCGATACTCGTCCACCAGAATTCGCATCAGCTCAGGAATCGCGATGGAGGGGTGGGTATCGTTCAGCTGAATCGCCACCTCATCTGGAAGATCCATGAACGAGTCATGATCTGTCGTGAAATGCGACAAGATGTCTTGCAGGGTGGCTGAGACGAAAAAGTACTCCTGGCGA
Organism: Methylococcaceae bacterium; assembly: GCA_005792805.1. Classification (GTDB taxonomy): domain Bacteria; phylum Pseudomonadota; class Gammaproteobacteria; order Methylococcales; family Methylococcaceae; genus UBA6136. The sequence continues at coordinate 7,307 of SXQV01000001.1, forward strand.
AGCCGCAGCTCCCGCCCCATCTGGGTGGTATCGTCCGGGTACAACACCTTGGACAAGTTCTCCGACTGGGTTTTTTGTTCCACAGCCCGAATATAGTTGCCCTCATTGAAATATCTCAGATCAAAATCCCGGGACGCCTTGGCCGACCAGAGCCGCAAATTATTCACTGTCTTGCCGCCATACCCAGGGATAGGCGTGTCATAAGCCATTGCCATCACATCTTCGGTTTCAGCCCAGACATAACGAGCGGATTGATTCTCTTCCGTCACTAGCTGGGCATGCCCTTTGAATTGCACACGGTAAATCACATCGCTACGGGGAAACTCCCAGGGATTGCCGTAACGCAACCAGTTGTCGGGATGCTCAACCTGCCAACCCTGCTCGATCTGCTGGGTAAACATGCCGTATTCGTAGCGGATGCCATAACCAAACCCGGGCATGTGCAAGCTTGCCAGTGAGTCCATGAACCAGGCCGCCAGCCGCCCGAGCCCGCCATTACCCAAACCCGCCTCTGCCTCACACTGACTCACGTCTTCCAGGCGCAACCCCATTTCTTCTAAGGCATGGCGGAACTCATCCGCGCACCGCATGTTTTGTAACGCATTCCCCAGCGCTCGCCCCATCAGGAATTCCATGGACAGGTAGTACACCCGCTTGGCATCCTGCAAGTAATAGCTGCGCATCGACTCCATCCATTGCGTCGTGAGCAAATCGCGAACAACACGGGCCAGCGCCTCAAACCAGTCTCGCTGCTGGGTATCAACCGGATCTTTCCCCAACAGATAGATCAAGTGATTGACAATGGCCTTTTCGAGATCGGCAATTTTGCTTTCGCTCAACAGCACGTTATTCAGGTCTTCAGAGTGAGTCATACGGGCTTCTTGCTCATGATGTTTAGGGGTGGAGAAGAGGCGTGGGAGGATGAGAGTTTTCCGGCCTGTGGTCGTCAGCACATTTAACCCGAGCTGATGAAATTAATCGGCCAGAGCAAAGGCAATTACCGCATAACGACCCAGCTTGCCCACCATAATGGCAAGGACCGACGGCCAGAATGATAATTTCAACCAGCCCGCCGCAAAGCAGAACCCATCCCCGACCAGGGGCAACCAGGACAGCAGCAACAGCGGAACCCCCTTTTTTTGCAGGGCCACCACAGCCTTATGCCGTTTTGGGTCCAAGGGACGATCAGCAGGAAAACGCCGCCCCGCCCAATACCCCAGCCACCAGGTCGTCAAGGCCCCCAGCGTATTTCCCAGCGTCGCCACACAAACAAGCACACCCGGCTCATGTAACGATTGCTTAACCAAATAGGCCAAGACAGCCTCAGACCCCCCGGGGGCCAACGTCGATGAAATAAAAGCGCTTACAAACAGACTCCACAGGGCAGACGATCCATTGACAAGTTCGGTCCAGACCATGAGGAGATAAAATTTGTCAGCAATACAGCACAGATCGAAAACTTTTCAGGGGGAAAGATCGCGTGTACGTACATGATTGGTTATTGACAGTAAGTATGACGGAAAATATCATACGCGGCTGCTTGGCAACGTAGCTCAGCTGGTTAGAGCACCGCATTCATAATGCGGGTGTCGGCGGTTCAAGTCCGCCCGTTGCTACCATACAAAACAAGGGCTTAGGAGAAATCCTAAGCCCTTTTTCTTTTTGCGGGTTTCCCAATATCGCTTACAAGGCTCGCCTGCATCCAAGCGCTTGGATTGACACATTATTGAACGGCCAGTGGACTGCATGTGCACAACACCCATCCACGAGTCTTGGTTAACATTCGCAACCCCGCCCCTGACGTCATAAAAACCACAATTTTTGTGAAAAAAGTCAGGCCGCCCCCTTGCCTCACTGTCAAGAACTTTTTCAATGGGTCATCGCGCCCCTTCATCACCACGGCATGGTCAAGACGTCGGGTGTTGCGAACGCGACCAGAGTGAGCGATCAGAGCGTCACAGTCACAAGGGAAACACCCTCGTTTCCTGTACCATTAGTTAGCTTCTAATAGTACATCGTTTTCGTTTTAGGAGGCCGTATGCGCAAGAATACAAGCGTCAGCTTGGGTAACCATTTCGATGCTTTCATTGATAAACAAATCGCTGAAGGACGGTTTGGAACCGCTAGCGAGGTCATTCGGGCTGGACTCAGAATGCTGGAAGAACGCGAATCCAGAATGGAAGTGTTGCGTCGCGCCCTTCAGGAAGGGGAGACTAGCGGAAGAGCGGAATACTCGTTAAGCGCCTTGATCAATGAACTGGATCAGGAGAATGCGCACTGATGGCACAATTCGTTCTGACCAATCAAGCCAAGAACGATTTGATAACCATCGGTCGATATACAGCCGAAAAATGGGGGCGAGAGCAACGGAATGTCTATCTCGCCCACATCGACGAGGCTTTCCATATGCTGGCCACGGGAGTAAGCCGAGGAAAAAATTGCGATGAAGTAAGGCTTGGGTACCGCAAACAGAAAGTTGGAAGCCACATTATCTTTTACAGGCCAGCAGAAAACCAATTCATCGAGATAGTTCGAATTTTGCACGAGAGAATGGATCCTGAAAGGCACATTCAATCCGATGATTCTTGATGGGCTTTTCGTGCCTCTTTCAGCATGGATGTAACCCCCCCTGATTGTTCTGTTACATCGAATGTGAGGCAAAACGCACCATAAGAATCAGTCGCTTACAAACGAATCAGGCATTCATAATACGGGTGTCGGCGGTTCAAGTCCGCCCGTTGGATACCATACAAAACAAGGGCTTAGGAGAAATCCTATGCCCTTTTTCTTTTTGCGGATTTCGCAGGCAGCGAAAGTCTACTGGAGAAGCGCGGGCACAAGGGACAAAGGAGATTTCCTGTCCCAGTCCCTGAGCGCTTGTCTGTAGCTCAGCTCGAATTTCTTCGTACTGCTCTTGTGTCTCAGAAGCTGCCAACAGCTGCCCGCCTTCCCCGCCCGACTGTTGGAAAACAATGATCAGCAAGTCGATATACAAGGCTTGCCCGGTCATGAGAGCATTGCCAGAATGCAGCTTTACGCGCATACGGGGCAAGAGCGGTTGAGTAAGCCGGTGTAGGGAACATGAATATTCATCTGGATTACAAGAATGTATGACCTGTCCCCCTCAGATCTGAAAACCATTCTTCATTCCAAGCGAGCAAACATTTATTACCTGGAATACTGCCGTGTCTTGGTCAATGGTGGACGAGTTGAGTACGTGACAGAGGAGGGAAACCGTTCGCTCTACTGGAATATCCCCATTGCCAACACCACTTGCGTTCTTCTGGGGACCGGTACCTCTATCACTCAGGCAGCCATGCGCGAACTGGCAAAGTCCGGTGTCTTGGTCGGATTCAGTGGCGGCGGTGGTACACCGCTGTTCAGTGCCACTGAACGCGACACTGATATTGTGTGGTTCCTGCCTCAGAGCGAATACCGGCCTACTGAATATCTGCAGGCCTGGGTCGGTTTCTGGTTCGACGAGGCCGCACGCCTTGCCGCCGCCAAGGTAATTCAGAACACCCGTATCGCACTGCTGCGCAAACACTGGCTCAAGGAACGAGGATTCGCGGATAGCGGTTTTGCCATCTCTCCCACCCACCTGGAACCGATGCTCCTCAACGCCACGGCTACCATCATGGCGGCCAGTGATGTAAATGCGCTGCTTACTGCCGAGGCGCGGCTGACCAAACAGCTTTTCAGGCTCGCTACGCAGGCGGTCAATTACGGCGAATTTATGCGAACCAAACGCGGCACCGGCAGCGATCCAGCCAACCGGTTTCTCGATCACGGCAATTACCTGGCCTATGGGCTCGGTGCCACCGCCACCTGGGTTCTTGGCCTGCCTCATGGGCTGGCGGTGTTGCATGGCAAAACCCGCCGTGGTGGTCTGGTCTTCGACGCCGCAGACTTGGTCAAGGACGCGCTGATCATGCCGCAGGCCTTCCTCTCCGCCGCACAGGGGGATGATGAACAGGAGTTTCGAAAGACCGTTATCGACGTGCTGACACGCGCCGAAGCGCTGGACCTGATCATCGATACGCTGAAGCAAATCGCCCTGACCACGGACAAAGGGGCGCCATGAACGTATTACTCATCTCGGAGTGCACGAAGAACGCATTGACCGAGACCCGCCGGATCCTTGACCAATTTGCCGAACGTCGGGGCGAGCGTACCTGGCAAACCCCGATCACCCAGCAGGGGCTAGAAACCCTGCACAGGCTGTTACGCAAGACCGCGCGCAAGAACACGGCGGTGGCCTGCCACTGGATACGTGGCCGGGACCATAGTGAGCTGATCTGGATCGTAGGCGATGCCCGCCAGTTCAACGAACGCGGAGCCGTACCGACCAACATTACCCGCCGCGACATCCTGCGCAGCCAGGATGAAAACGACTGGCACAGCGCCGAAACCATCCGCCTGCTCGCCAGCCTCGCCGCACTGTTTCACGACTTCGGCAAAGCCTGCGCTGCCTTCCAGGCCAAGCTTCAGCCCGGAAAAAGCAAACAGCCTCTGGCCGATGCCTACCGCCATGAATGGGTTTCGCTGCGGCTGTTTGAGGCCTTTGTCGCAGGGGAAAAGGACGAAGACTGGCTCGCCCGCCTTGCCCGGCTGCCGGAAAGCGCCAGCGAGGATTGCCTGAAGCAGCTGGTGCGCGATGGCCTCGACGGCGGGCACATCTACAGCCCTTTCAGACCCCTGGGCTATCTGGCGCAGATCGTCGGCTGGCTGATTGTCAGCCACCACCGTCTGCCAACGCCGGATGAATTACTTCCCCCCCGTGGTTTACAGGCTTTGCCAAAAAACATCGAAGCTCAATGGTGCGGTCAACGCCTTGAAAGCAGCCAAAATGAAATCGCCACTTGCTGGGCCTTCGATCGTGGCCTGCCTTTTGCCAGCCAGCACTGGCGCAAACACGCGGCCAAAGCCGCCAGCGCACTCCAGCAGCACCTCATCCGCCAGCCGCTGCAACAAACCCACTCGCCCTACCTGCTGCACCTCTCGCGGCTGGCACTCATGCTCGCTGACCACTATTACTCCAGTGAACCCAGCCACAACCGCTATGGCGACAAGGTCAGCAAGGCTCAAGCCCTCTACGCCAACACCGACCGCAAAACCGGCCAACTCAAGCAGCGCCTCGACGAGCACCTGATCGGTGTCGAGGTCAACGCCAGCCGCATCGTCCGTGCCCTCCCGCGACTGGCCGACCAGCTCGCCCACCTCGTCCATCGTGGCTTTCGCCAGCGCGCCACTCCAGCCTTTGCCTGGCAGAACCGGGCCTGCGAACTATCCGAAGGCCTGCGCAACCGCTCCCGTGAACAGGGGTTTTTCGGCGTCAACATGGCCTCCACCGGCTGCGGCAAGACCCTGGCCAATGGCCGTATCCTTTATGGTCTCGCTGATCCCCGGCGCGGAGCGCGCTTCACCATTGCTCTCGGTCTGCGCACCCTCACCCTGCAAACCGGCGACGCCTACCGAGAACGCCTGGCCTTGGGCGATCACGAAATGGCGGTGATGGTTGGCGGTGCCGCCGTGCGCGAGCTGCACGTACATCAGCAGGCCTTCAGCGAAGGCGAGGCCAGCGGCAGCGAATCCAGCGATGCCCTGGTCCCCGCATACAGCCCGGTATTCTTCGAAGGCGCGAGTGAGGATGGACCGCTCAATCGCTGGCTGGCGCAAAGCGCCCACGCCAGTAAGCTGCTCAACGCGCCGATTCTCGTCTGCACCATCGACCACCTGATGCCCGCCAGCGAAAGCACCCGTGGCGGCCACCAGATACCACCGATGCTGCGTCTGATGAGCAGCGATCTCGTGCTCGACGAACCCGACGATTTCGGCATTGAAGACCTGCCCGCCCTAAGCCGTCTCGTGCATTGGGCGGGCCTGCTCGGCAGCCGCGTCCTGCTCTCCTCCGCCACGCTGCCGCCAGCGCTGGTCGAAGGTCTGTTCGCCGCCTACCGCGCTGGCCGGGCGGAATTTGCCCAACATCGAGGTCAACCGCCGCAATCACTCCCAATCTGCTGCGCCTGGTTTGACGAGTTCGCCGCCGGCACCTCAGACCATGGCGAAGTCGGCAGCTATCGCGCCGCCCATGAAGCGTTTGTCGACAAACGCCTCGCGCGCCTGAGCAAGGCCCCGATTCGGCGCAACGCGGACATCCTGGCGCTGCCCATCGCCCGCGCCAGCCGCGAACACGTCTGTGCCGATCTCGCCGCCGCACTCCAGCCCGCCATCAGCCACTTGCACACGATCAATCAGCAAACCGATCCGGTCAGCGGCAAGCGCGTCAGCATCGGCCTGATCCGCATGGCCAATATCGATCCGCTAACCCTGGTCGCCCGCAACCTGCTCGCCTGTGGTGCGCCAACCGGCCAGCGCATACACCTGTGCGTTTATCACTCCCGCCACCCGCTGCTCGTGCGTTCGGCCATCGAACAGCGCCTGGATCGCCTCCTTAAACGCCACGACCCCGCCGCCCTGTTTGGCGATGCCGAATTCCGTCAAACCCTCGACCAGCACCCGGAGTCTGATCACATCTTCATCGTCCTCGCCACCGCCGTCGCCGAAGTGGGCCGGGATCATGATTACGACTGGGCCATCGTCGAGCCTTCGTCGATGCGTTCCATCATCCAGCTCGCCGGGCGCATCCGCCGCCACCGGCCCGAAGCCTACGAGAAAATCAACCTGCAACTGCTCGACAGCAACGTCAAACATCTGGTCGACGGCCCTGGCAAATCGGCTTTCCTGCGCCCCGGCTTTGAACACGCCAGTGAAAAAAGCTTTCAACTGTGCAGTCACCGCCTCAGCGACCTGTTAAGCGCGGAACAACGCGCCCGCATCGACGCCAGCAGCCGCATCCGGGAACGCGCCGAACTGCACCCGCAAGGCAACCTCGCCGATCTCGAACACGCCCGCCTGCGCAACCTGATGCAAGGCGCAGCCCAGGGCCAGCACCAACTCGAAGCCGCCGTCCCGCTGTGGTGGCAAACCCCGGCCCACCTCACCGGCTACCTGCAAAAGAAGCAGCCCTTCCGTAACGAACCATTGGGCCGACAACGCTACGCCCTGCTGCCGGACGAGGAAGGAGCAATCGGCTTCTACCGCTACGAGGAAAAAGGGTTCTCGATGATTGCGGTCGACCACCTTTTACACCCGAGTACCATCACCCTCGCCTCCGGCATCAGCCTCTGGGGCGACACCGACTACGCCAGCGCCCTCAACCGCCTGGCCGAACAAATGAACCTCGACCCCGCCGACTGCGCCCGCAAATTCGGCACGCTGGAATTGCCGTTCAAGGGTTTTGAGGGTAAACAAGGGATACCGGAGGAATGGGCGTACCACCACGCGCTCGGTTTCAGCCGGTTTCGTGAATGATTTTTACAGGAGGCAATGAATGACAGAGGAAAGCAACGCACTGACACCGCCCTTATCCGCCGCAAGCATCAAGGCCGTTATCGCCCAATTCCTCACCGACCGCCTCCAGCCCAAGCTGGAAAAATTGGGCGAGGAGGACAGCGAGCAGCGGGCGGTGCTGCGTGCCGGATATGCGCCGAAAACCTGGATCGCCGATGCCGCCCGGCGGGTAGCGCAGATTCAGCAGGTGACGCACGCCATCAAATACACCCACCCGGACGCACGCGGCTCCAGCCTTTACTCGGCTGGAAACCCGCATGCCGCCGATAGCGAGGTCGGCACACATACGCTGGGCACAGCCCTCGCCGCCGATGTCGTCGGCAATGCAGCTGCACTGGATGTGTATAAATTCCTCAATCTGCGCATCGGCGAACGCAGCCTGCTCGACCTGGCTGTGGCCGATGTCCCCATGCTGGCGACCGCATTTTCAGAAGACACCGAAGAGGCCCACGCCTGGATGACCGCATTTGCCACACTGGCACAGGCCAAGAGCGAAACAGCTTCGCACAAACTGGCCAAGCAGGTTTACTGGCCGCTGGGTGACGGCAATTACCATCTGCTCGCCCCACTCTTCCCGACTTCGCTGGTGCATGGCGTGTGGAAAACGGTACGGGAAGACGGCTTTTCCGACGAAGCCAAGGCCGCCCGCGAAGCGAGGAAAGCCGGTGTCGCCCACCCGCACGGCGTCCACGAATACCCGGAGCTGGCGATCCAGAGCTTCGGCGGCACCAAGCCGCAGAACATCAGCCAGTTGAACAGCGAGCGATACGGCGAGAACTACCTGCTCCCCGCCCTGCCGCCCAACTGGCAATCCCCTGCCATCCGCCCGCCTTTTGCGGTCAACAGCGTTTTCGACCGCATTTTCGGCAACCGGCCACGGGTGCGGCAGCTGGTGCCCATCCTGCGTACTTTTCTCGAAAGCGTTGCCCAGCACAACAACGTCCGCATCCGCGACAAGCGCGCCGAGCTGACCGGCTATCTCTGCGACGAGGCCCTGCTCTACGGAGCAGAACAGCGCGATGCCGTGGAAACCGGCGAGCTTGCCGCAGGCTGGACGCTGGACGAATTCTGCCAGCTCAACCGCGCCGAGCAGCTCTGGCTTGACCCGCTGCGCGGCCATAGCGACCCCGACTTCGCCCGCGACTATGAGCGTAATGAATGGCCGGGTGAAATCTGCCGCCGCTTCGGCAACTGGCTGAACGCCCGTCTGAGCACCGAGCGCACGCCGATGAGCGCCATCGAGGCCGAACACTGGCGCGGGGTACTGGAAAAAGAAATGCGCCTCTTGCGCCGGGAGCTTGCCGACCATGAATGACATCAGCGGACTCATCCTGCTCCCGCGCTTGCGGGTGCAAAACGCCAACGCCATTGCCGGCCCTTTGAGCTGGGGCTTTCCTTCCCCCACGGCCTTTACCGGCTTTGTCCATGCGCTGGAACGCAAACTGGACAAGCAATTTGCCGGGGTGGGCATCATCTGCCACCACTTCGAGCCGCAGGTGTCGCAACCCGCAGGCCGCCGCCACCGCGTTTTTTGCCTGAGCCGCAACCCGGTCGGCAAGGATGGCGGCGCACCGGCCACGGTGGAAGAAGGCCGTGCCCACATGGAAATCAGCCTGCTGATTGCCGTGCGCGACTATGTGACTGACAACGAAGGCCAATACCTGGCGGAAGACCTGCAACAAGCCGCCTACGGCATGCGCCTGGCCGGTGGCAGCCCGCTGTATCGCCCTGGCAAACGCCACGAGGCCAGCTGGCACCCCGTCGCCGGCAATCTCGACGACGACAGCGCCGCCTTTCGCAAACTGCGCCGCCGCCTGCTACCCGGCTTTGCGCTGGTGCAGCGTGATGACCTGCTCGCCGCTCACCTGGCGGAGATGCGCGAAACCCAGCCGGAAAGCAGCGCGCTCGATGCCCTGCTCGATCTCTCCCGCCTCAACTTCGAAGCGGTCAGCCTCCCCGCTGGCGAGTCAGCCAAGGCCGCTGAAGTGGCGTGGGAAATCCGCAAGAAACCGGGCTGGCTGGTGCCGCTGCCGATCGGCTACGCCGGCATTTCCGACCTCTACGCCCCCGGCAAGGTCGCCAACACCCGCGACGAAAGCACGCCTTTCCGCTTTGTCGAAAGTCTCTATTCCCTTGGTGAATGGGTCAGCCCGCACCGCATCCACTGCCTTGAACAACTTTTATGGACGCAGGAGGCCGACGCCGAGAACGGCCTTTACCGCTGCCGCAACCGCCACACCGACTTCATTTCCGACACGTTCAACGAATCTCAAACATCCTCTCAGGAGCAAAATCATGGCTAAAACCGAACTCAAAACCGCATCCGTCCTCGCCTTTGAACGCAAGCTGGATCCTTCCGACGCGCTTTTTAGTGCCGGGAAATGGGATGACCGTAACCAGGGCGAAAACTGGCCCGCCGTCGGCATCAACACCAAATCCGTGCGCGGCACTATTTCCAACCGCCTTGCGACCAAAGATCAAGACCCGGCCAAGCTCGATGCCTCAATCCAGTCGCCCAACCTGCAAACCGTCGATGTCGCCACCCTGCCCAACAACGCCGACACGCTGCGGGTGCGTTTTACCCTGCGCGTACTCGCAGGCGCGGGCACCCCTTCTGCCTGCAACAACGCCGACTACCAGGCCAGGCTGCAAGCCACCGTGCAGCAATATGTCGACAACAATGGCTTTGCCGAACTCGCCCACCGCTACGCCGCCAACCTCGCCAACGGGCGCTTCCTCTGGCGTAACCGCATCGGGGCCGAGCAGATTGAAGTTCAGGTGCGCCAACTGGCCCAGGGCAAAGCGGCGCACAGCTGGCCATTCGACGCCCTCGCCTTCTCGCTGCGTGAGTTCGCCACGCCAACCCCAGAAAAACTCGACGCACTGGCCAAAGCCATCGAACAAGGCCTGAGCGGCAAGGCGCACACCCTGTTTGAAGTCATCGCCTACGCCCGCATGGGTGACGGACAGGAGGTTTACCCCTCACAGGAGCTGATCCTCGACAAGGGGGACAAAAAGGGACAAAAGAGCAAAACGCTGTACCAGGTCGGCAACGTCGCCGGTATCCATAGCCAGAAAATCGGCAACGCCCTGCGTACCATCGACACCTGGTATCCCGTGGGCGAAGAGGTCACCAACCTCGGCCCGATTGCCGTCGAGCCCTACGGCTCCGTCACCTCACAGGGCAAGGCCTACCGCCAGCCCAGGGAAAGAGCCGATTTCTACACCCTGCTCGATAAATGGGTGCTGAAAGGTGAAGCGCCAGAAAAAATCGGTGACCAGCATTTTGTGATGGCGACGCTGATTCGCGGCGGTGTCTTCGGCGAAAAGGACTAAGCCATGGATTCCTATATCGAACTCCAACTGTTGCCTGACCCGGAGTTTCCCGCCAACCTGCTGATGAATGCGCTGTTCGTCAAACTGCACCGCGCCCTGGCCAGCCACGGCGAAGGCCGCATCGGCATCAGTTTTCCTGAAGTCGGCAGGCAAGCGGGCACACTCGGGCAACGGCTACGACTCCATGGCTGCTACGCCGACCTTGCGGCGCTGATGGCCGAAAACTGGCTGCTCGGCATGCGAGACCATCTGGCACCCTTTGCCATCTTGCCGACGCCGGCTAATGTGCAATACCGCATCGTGCGCCGCGTGCAAGCGCAGAGCAGCCCGGAACGGCTGCGCCGGCGCCTGATGCGGCGCAAGGGCATCGCCACCGACGAAGCCAGGGAGACCATCCCAGACAGTGCAGCAGAACGGTTGAGCTTGCCCTGGCTGGAAATCAGCAGTCAGAGCACACAGCAGAAATTCAGGCTGTTCATCGAACACCTGCCACCCCAGGCGACCGCCAGCCAGGGCACTTTCAACGCCTACGGCCTCAGCCGCCATGCCAGCATTCCCTGGTTCTGAACCCTTTTCTACGAGGAGCCGCTAGCCACAATAGAATCAATGAGTTAGCAGTAACACCAAAAAAAGCCTTGTTACCGAAATTACCGGGTTTTTCTTTAAAAATTAGACCTATGAGGCTACTATGGTCTAGCTCACTGCCGCATAGGCAGCTTAGAAATCGGGCTCGTCGGGCTCGTCGTATTTAGGGTCGCTCACTGCCGCATAGGCAGCTTAGAAAATTAAGCACCATGTCGCCTGATACTGTCAAATGCTCACTGCCGCATAGGCAGCTTAGAAACTCTCGATCTGGGGCCGTTGCCGGCCCCTTTAGCTCACTGCCGCATAGGCAGCTTAGAAATGCAAGGGGTATACATCACCAAAGTGGGCCACGCTCACTGCCGCATAGGCAGCTTAGAAAGCAAATGGAACAGCCTGATCAGAATAGCGGATGCTCACTGCCGCATAGGCAGCTTAGAAATTCACTTGTCCATCATTGATCTGTGACCAAAGGCTCACTGCC
>SXQV01000058.1 GCA_005792805.1 Methylococcaceae bacterium
CAGCATCACGGCTGAATCCTTGCCGATCGAATAGAGCATGACCGGGCGGTCAAACTCCGCCGCCACTTCCCGGATGATGTGAATGCTCTCAGCTTCCAGCTGCTTCAAATGAGTGAGTTTGTGTTCTTGCATGGGCAGACAATTGGGTGACGGGCGCAACATGACCCGCCTAGGACGGTCGAAAAACCGGGAATGTTATCACAGGGGTTACGGGGTCGAGACCCGCCATTCAATGGGTGCGCCCGATAAGAACGGGGTCAGTGTATCGCCGCCCAGGGTGAGCTGCTGCGGTAGCTGCCAGCTTGATTTTTCCAGGGTGATTTGGCGGGTATTACGCGGCAGGCGATAGAAGTCGGCACCGTGAAAGCTGGCGAAGGCTTCGAGTCTGTCCAGTGCATTGACCGACTCGAACGCCGTGGCGTAAAGCTCCAGAGCCGCATGGGCGGTATAGCAGCCGGCGCAACCGCAGGGCGACTCCTTCTGCTGGCGCGGATGGGGCGCGCTGTCAGTGCCAAGAAAAAATTTGGGATTTCCGTTAATAGCCGCCGCCAGCAGGGCTTGCCGATGGGGTTCGCGCTTGAGTACCGGCAGGCAGTAAAAATGCGGCCGGATTCCACCGGCCAGCAGGGCATTGCGATTGTAAAGCAGGTGATGCGCGGTGATGGTCGCACCGATGCCGGGCCGGCTGTCACGCACAAAATGGGCACCTTCGCGCGTGGTGATGTGCTCCAGCACGACGCGCAGGGCAGGGAAGCGGTTGACGAGCGGTGCCAGATGACGATCGATAAAAACCTGTTCGCGGTCGAAAATATCGATGTCAGAATCTGTGACTTCACCGTGAATCAGCAGCGGCACGTCATGCCGTTCCATGGTTGCGAACAAGGGATACAACGGCTCCAGTTGGCTAACGCCGGCTTCGGAGTGCGTAGTCGCGCCCGCCGGGTAAAGTTTGAAGCCATGCACCACCGGTGATTCGGCTGCCCGGAGAACCTCATCGGTGGCGGTTGTATCCGTAAGGTAGAGCGTCATCAACGGATCAAACCGGCTTCCTTCCGGCAGTGCCGCCAGGATGCGCTGACGATAGGCCGCTGCTTCAGTGACGCGGGTTACGGGCGGCCTGAGATTGGGCATGATGATGGCCCGGGCAAATTGCCGGGCGCTATCCCGGACAACATCCCGCATGGCGGCGCCATCACGAAGATGCAGATGCCAGTCGTCTGGTTGGGTCAGTGTCAGTTTTTGCATCACGAGTTTCGGTGTACCAGCAGAGGACGGTATTTTGCCTGCCGGACGCTATTCGCACCACAATGTGTTCCTGAAATCCGGACGGGTCTGAGTCTGTTTCGTGTTTCGCAAATTTGTAGTAACTTCCCCCCCCATCCTTTTTTGGAGTCGCCGAGGAAGGCTCGGGCTGGATCTTGAGTTCAAAAATCACTTGCAGGAGGGATGGTCATGCGTTTTTCAGCACCCTGTCTGGCCGGTTTCGGCCTCTCAATCATTCTGTTATCCGTCGCTGGCTGGGCCAGTACCGGCGGTCAATACCGGTCGCTACGTCCAGTTGACGCTTCGAGTCCTTTTACCTTCCAGCAGGCCTTGCCGGCTATTCCCGGTGACATCGGCCGCCGCTATCGCGCAATCGACACCGGGGGTTCAGCCACCTGTGCGATACGTGCGAGAGATCGCGGGATCGACTGCTGGGGGCTCAACGAACTGGGTCAGGCATCACCGCCGCTCACAGGCCGGTTCAGACAACTGTCCGTGGGCGGCTATGTGGGCTGCGCACTGACCACGGCCCGGCGTCTGGTCTGCTGGGGGACGGGAAAGCAGCCTGCCAGGCCCGGAGGCGAGCAACCGGCGTTATGTCGAGGCCAGCGCAGGGGATGACCATGTTTGTGCGATTCGGCAGGGATCCCGTGCGATCGAGTGCTGGGGCAGCAACGCGCAGGGTCAGTTGAAGAGTCCGCCGGGGGCTTTCCGGACGGTCTCCTCGCGCGCGGGCAAATCCTGCGGGGTTCGCACGAATGGCCGGCTGGAGTGCTGGGGCGACCCCGCTTTTGTGAGCTACCCGCGCCCGGCCGGCAAGTTCAGGGATGTGTCAGTGGGAACCCTGCATGGCTGCGCGGTGCGCGCCGATAATGCCCAGGTGGTGTGCTGGGGTAATGGTTATTACGGGGAAGATCTGCCACCAGCCGGAGGGTTCAGGTCAGTGGCCAGCGGCACGGATCATACCTGTGGCTGGCGCACCAACCGGACGGCGGTCTGCTGGGGCCGAAATCAATGGGGGCAAGGGGATCTGCCCGCTGCGCTCAAGGTCAGTTCCCTGAATGCGGGCGGAGCCCAGACCTGTGCCCTTGACCGGAACAGCCGTCTGCTTTGCCGGGGTTCATTTGCTTACAACAGCCTGCTGTTTTCCCCGTCTGGCGTCGCGCCGTCCAGCGCAGGAGATGAACGGGCATCCCCGCAAATGGTGATTGTTGATGACTTCGTAGGTGACGTTATCGCCAATTTTTTGGGCAATCTCTTTGTAAGCTGGGGCGATTCGACGGACGGTGGAGCGGGCAGCACGTTGCTATTCATTGGTGGCCTGCTGGGCGCGAGTTCGGACAAGGAAACGATGGAAAAGCTACAGGCGATACAAAGCCAGCTGGATGAGCTGGCCAATACGCTCGCTACGGTCGACAGGAAGGCCAGTGTGATTCTGTCCGACCTCAAGACACTGCAATGCGATGACAAGCTGGGCGATCTGGACATTGCGGTACGGAATATACGCGAGGCCGACCATCAATATCGGGGTAGCGGCCCCCTGACCGATACGGGTTCCTACATGGAACGGGTTCGCAATGAGTTGACCAAGGCACAGCAGGCCGGTTATGTGGCGACGGATCTGCGGCCCGCCATGCGTCAGTTCGTGGCGGACTGGTACAGCAAGGTGCAGGAGGATATGGTCCGTATCGACGCCGTGCTGATGAATGCCAACTACAAGTCCGGACCGCTCGGCACCTGTCTGGACAAGGCGTTCATGGCCTGGCAGGCACAGGCGGGCGACCGGCAGTTTGATGACCGGCGGATCTGGAGCGGCCTGTACTGGGTGATCCAGAAGACCATGGTGGATCAGGCACTGGGTGCGCAGATGCTGCTGGATATGAACAAGTTCACGGCCATTACCGCGCTGTCGGATCCTGCCGTTGAGCCAGCGACCCCGGTGATCCCGGAAGGGAACGGGTGGAAAGTGGACAGCCTTTGTGCCGATGTCAAGGCGCATTCTGCGCAGGCGGCCGGTAACCGCCGCTGGGACCAGGCGCTACAGGTCTGCCAGCATAACGAGGCGGTCATCCGTGTGCTTTACCGCAATCTGGTCCAGCAGGTCGAACTGGCTGGTGCGCCTTATTCGGACAAGGATGTCATGCTGTCGATGGGATCCGATCTGCTGGGCAAAGGAACCGCCAGCGATAACCTGCTGTGGCTGCGCAGCTATGATCGTAACCTGCCCCGCATCAGGGGTCTACACACGGACTGGCTTATGAATCCGGGTTTCAATGATCTATCCGGTCATGGGGATGCCAATATCTTTTATGGCGAGGGCGATCAGGATAGGCTGGGTACGTGGCGGGCCGATGGGAATGCATGGAGTAATATTTTCGACAATGCAGACGCCGCTGGCTATGCCGCCGATAGAATCACCCTGATGGCCGATACTACGGCTGAGATGGATGCTAGCCCCCTGTTTGATGCCTCGGTTAAAGGAATTTCTTTCTGGATGACAAACTCCACTTTCCATCTGATATTTAACGATGTTCTTAATTATTCGCATGTTCTTAAATGGCCGTATCCCAGCGTCGACAGTTTTAGAACTAATAGCCCCGTAATGGATGGAGCCAAATGTTTCGTAGGGAGCAAGATTAAACGTGTCTGCTCAAACGAGGTGTTAGGTTCGATGAGCAAGCTGTCATATACTAACGAGGATTCTGTATATACATACTATACACTGGGTTGGAATCCAGAATACGAAACCTATGTAGAGAGCCTGGCTGACTTCAGGCTTATATATAGGGTTGATCGAGGCTTTAATTTCAGTATCTCAACCTTAAATTATGGCTATATTGAGCAGAAGGCTGGTTTCTGGCCGGATGAAAATTGGAGCTCCCTGTACCGGATGCCCGTGCTGAATGTCAAGTATCGGGACTGTACCCCCTCAATGATAGTGACCACCGGCCCCAACCCGCCCAAGAGAGAGAACTCCCGCCAGGTATCCGGCAGTGATGGCGTGGCGAGAGATCTGCCCACCCGTTGCGGCACCGATCTGGATTACTTCATCGACAAACTCATCAAACGCCCCGAGGTGCCCGGTCTTGACCAGCTGGTGCGCAAGCCGGTTTATCCCGCCGGGGTGAACTGAGTACAGCTAACGCGGCCCCTTACCGGATGCGGGTGTCGCTAGCGGTGAATCCGGCGTGGGCGAACCGCCCACAGGCGGCATGACTGCGGACATGTCGCCTGTGGGTTCGGGACGGGCAGGTGTCCGGTTTTGCCGTCGTCGGGGGGTGCGCTGCTTCCGCTCTCTAATCAGGCGACATCAATCATGGACTGGTAATCAGGGCCGTTGAGCAGCCCGGCAATATCGGCCGGGTTATCGGGCTGCATCCTGATGAGCCAGGCGGAGTAGGCATCCGTATTCAGCAGCTCAGGCGCGTCCACCAGCGCCTGATTAATGGCGGTGATGGTGCCGGCGACGGGGGCATGGACATCGGATGCGGCTTTGACGGATTCAACCACGATAATTGCCTTGCGGGCGGCGGCGTGTTTGCCGATGTCTGGCATCTGGATGTACACCAGATCTCCCAGTGCTTCCTGGGCGTGATCGGTGATACCGACTGTAAGCGTGCCGTCCGTTTCAAGGTGCACCCACTCATGGGAATCCGTGTACTTCAGGTCAGCGGGGATATTGGACATATTCTCTCCTGATAAAATTGCAACTGTTCATTTAGTGCGTCTGGCCGGACTGTGCATATAGCCGTCCCGTGGCGAAATCCTGAGACCACCCTGCCGGTGAGAGCCCCTCGCCATCATCTGGGGGGCATTTTCGCGTGATGAAATCAGTCTCGCCGCTCATACTGGGTAACATAAACACCAATGAGGCGAGCGATCAGGATGGTCAGAAACAACTGGCCTGCCAGCGCTTCGACGATGGCCAGTGACCGGCCCGTCCGGGTGAGTGGAACAATGTCGCCATACCCCTCAGTGGCCAGGGTCACGAAGCTGAAATAGAAAAAATCATCTTTTTCCATGACTCCATGTCCCCCTTTGAAGGAACCTGGGTTGGCCATTTCAATGAACTCATAAAAATACGCCCAGACCAGCCCCAGCAAAAGATACGAGCTGACTGCCGCAAAAATGACATCGTGACTGACACGGTTCCGTTCGTGCCAGACATACGACATGACGTTATAGAGGGCGTGCATAAAAAACAGCATGGCCGCAACCTGGACGATAATGGGTACCAGCCAGTGGTGGCCCAGGTGGATGTGTATCCGGCCGGCCAATCCGATGCTGGCCAGTAAAATCGCCACCCAATAGTGGTATTTTTCTTTTCTGGCGGCGTAAATGCCGGTGAGAAAGACCATCACGAACAAAATGTCGACGGATGCGTTTACCCCGCTCTGGCCATCCTGTTCCAGAAACGGTCTGATCAATATCATCAGCAGGATGCTCAGGGTGAGCAACGCATAATTGCCGATCTGCCTTTGGAGGCGATTCAGCAGGGTGATGGGATGTTTCATGGCAAGGAAGAAGGTGATGATCGAATCCGCATTATCACAAACTTTGGCCTGGATACTCGATCAAGGCCATCGGCAATGAGGAAACCCGCACCGATGCCATCGCTGAAAATCATGTTGTGTGCTTTACTGCTCAGCGTCGCAAATGCTTCAGCCTTTGCCGGTAAACGCTCTGACTGTCCCGGTCAGCGATGGGCGCACCCTACCGAAATTCTAGCGCAGATACAGACACTACAGGTTGATCTGCTCAGTCATGCCAGTGCCACAGAAACGCTGGAGCGATGGTGCGCCACTCAGGGTTTGGCGAACCCGGCCATTGTTACCGTCGAGCGGGCGAAGAACGTCTACTCGCCGGCCACCCCGGAAGTACGCCAGCATTTGCGTGTGACTCCAGACACGGCGCTCAAATACCGGCACGTGCGGCTGAAATGTGGCGAAGTCGTCCTCTCGGAAGCGGACAACTGGTACGTGCCGGCCAGATTGACCGCTCCGATGAATAAGACGCTGGATAGCACGGACATCCCTTTCGGCAAAGTGGTAAAGCCCTTGGGCTTTACTCGTCAAACCCTGTCAGCGACCCTGCTATGGCCGCCCTTGCCCGAGACTTCCAGGATCAGCAATGGCTTGCCATCAGTTAATCGTGAGCATCAGCAGGTGTTGCCCTATTTTTTGTTTGAGCATCGGGCGGTATTGCGACGCTTGGATGGCGCACCATTCAGCCTGTTGATAGAGCGATATACCAGGAATGTTCTCGGGCCATGATTGCGCACGGCATCCGGACATTGTTGCGGCAGGGGGGCTTGAGAAGCCCGAGCAGTCTTTGATTGCTGGCCAGATAGAGGCGGATCATTTGGCCCGAACAAGACGTGAAGCGACCGAGTTTAGTCCCCTTGTGCGCCCCGAAAATCCCCTGTCATGTCGGGGCGGCGAGCAAAATTGCGTCTGCTGAATCCTATCGGAACGAGCGCTGATGAAACAGCGCAGCGCTCAGGTGCTTACACTGTCACCATTGATGAACCTAAATCGGTGAGTACGATATTGATCCAAGGGGAATCGACTTAAAAATGGCGGAAGCGGTGAGATTCGAACTCACGGAGGGGATTAACCCTCGCTGGTTTTCAAGACC
>SXQV01000059.1 GCA_005792805.1 Methylococcaceae bacterium
GGCGGGCTGGATCATGTGCTGGCGTCAGGGCGCAACGTCAATGTACTGGTACTGGACACCGAGGTTTACTCCAACACTGGAGGGCAATCGTCCAAGGCCACACCGCTGGGCGCGGTCGCGAAATTTGCCGCAGCGGGCAAGACAGTCGCCAAAAAGGATCTGGCACTCCAGGCGATTGCCTATGGCAATGTTTACGTCGCCCGTATCGCCATGGGTGCCAACCCCCAGCAAACCCTGCTCGCCTTCCGCGAGGCGGAGGCTTACCCCGGCCCCTCGCTGATCCTGGCTTACAGCCATTGCATTGCCCACGGCATCAACATGCAGAAAGGGCTCCAGCAACAGGATCATGCCGTGGCTTCGGGGTACTGGCCATTGGTCCGCTACAACCCGGCTTTGCGGCAGTCGGACGCTAATCCGTTCGTGCTGGATTCGACACGTCCCAGACTCAAATTCCGGCGCTACGCCGAAAATGAGTTGCGGTACAAATTACTGGGCCGCACCCATCCCACCGAATATGAGCGCCTGATGCTGATGGCGCAGGAAGTGGTTCAGCAGAAATGGGAAATCTATGAAGAGATGGCCCGCCGCGACCCGCACCGATTCCATCCCGATGCCAGCGTCAAGCTCGATCCAGCCCGATAATCACACACAGAACGCGCCATGGATTTACAAACCCGCTACATGGGGCTGGAGTTGAAACATCCGCTCATCGCCTCAGCCTCCCCGCTATCGGAATCATTGGACGGTATCCGCCGGCTGGAAGATGGCGGTGCCGCCGCCGTGGTGCTGTTCTCACTCTTTGAGGAGCAGATTCATCAGGAACAGTCCATGCTGGTCGATGCGCTGGACCAGGGAGCTGACAGCTTTGCGGAATCGCTGAGTTTTTTCCCCTCACTCGATCTCGGCGATTTTGCCACCACACCCCACGACTACCTGAACCTGGTCCGGCGCGCGGCTGAAAGCACCGAAATCCCCATCATTGCCAGCCTCAACTGCATCACCAGCGAAGGCTGGAGCGATTATGCCCAACAAATTGAACAGGCTGGTGCGCAGGGAATCGAGCTGAATATTTTCGCCATCGAAACTGACTTTTCGATGACTGGGCAGCAAGCAGAACAGCGCTACGTAGAGAGTCTGAAACTGGTCAAGCAGGCCGTAAGCATACCGATCGCCATGAAGCTGAGCCCTTTTTTCAGCGCTTTCGGCCACATGGCTCAACAGCTCGACGAGGCAGGTGCCGATGCCTTGGTGCTGTTCAATCGTTTCTACCGGCCCGATCTCAATATCGATACGCTACAAGTCTTGCCCACGCTGACCCTTAGCCATACCAGCGAAATGCGGCTGCCCCTGCAATGGATTGCCCTCCTTCACGGTAAAATCAGGGCTTCACTGGGTGCCACACGCGGCGTGGAAACCTCCGCCGAAGTCATCAAATATCTTTTGGCGGGGGCCGATGCGGTAATGACCACCTCCGCCCTGCTGCGGCAAGGGCCGGCTTATCTGGCGGAACTGCTGACTGGTCTGGAATCCTGGATGGAGGCACATGGGTTCGAATCCATCCGTGCGCTGCGTGGTCTGCTGAGCCATGCCCAGGTTCCTGATCCCCGGCTACTGGAGCGCGCCAACTACATCAAGACGCTGGAAAGCTACCGGTAAAACCCAAACTCAACTTTCCCAAACCCAACCATCAGGCATGCCTAACCCCTCTCAAGAATTTCCCGAAGATTCGAATCTGGCCGAGATTACGGCAGCGCTGGATGATCTGGGCAACGAAGCTGGCGGTCTGGCACCAGAGGACAGACCAGAAGGGTTGGCACCGGCAGCGCTCCATCGGCCGGGTTTCGATACGACCCGGCTGTATCTCGACGATCTGGCCAAATCAAAACTTCTGACCGCCGAGGAGGAAAAAACCTACGGGCGACTGGCGCGCAAGGGAGATGAGGAGGCCCGCCAGAAAATGATTGTGAGTAATCTGCGACTGGTGGTGACCCTCGCCCGACGTTATCGCCACCGGGGCCTGCCTTTTCTTGACATTATCGAGGAGGGAAATCTCGGCCTGATTCGGGCGGTTGAAAAATTCGACCCGGAGCGCGGTTTCCGCTTTTCCACCTACGCGGCCTGGTGGATTCGTCAAAACATAGAACGGGCGCTGATCAATCAGGGCCGAACTGTTCGCCTGCCGATCCATGTTGCCCGGCAAATCAACACCTGCTTGAAGGCTTACCGCCAGCTTGCCGTTCAACTCGCGAAAGAACCGCGCATTGATGAAGTCGCAACCCTGCTCGGTAATTCTTCAGCCAGAGTGGATCGCCTCCGGGTAATGAATGAACTGATCGGTTCGCTGGACGCCCCGATGAAAAACGATCCCGAGCTGACTCTCGGTGATTGCATCACCGGTGACAAAACACTTCCTGTCGTCGAGCACCTTCAGAATGCCCACATCTTGCTGGCTGTCGACCGCTGGCTGGATTTGCTGAATGAGCGGCAGCGCGACATTGTGATTCGCCGCTTCGGTCTGCACGAGCACGATCCCGAAACCCTGGAATCTATCGCACACACCATGCATCTCACGCGGGAACGCATCCGGCAGCTTCAGGCGGAAGCCCTTCAGCATCTGGCCAGGATCATCGAGAATCAAGGGTATACGGCTGAGGCTTTACTGGACTGAATGGAATCAGTCATCGCCACG
Source organism: Methylococcaceae bacterium (assembly GCA_005792805.1). Lineage (GTDB taxonomy): Bacteria > Pseudomonadota > Gammaproteobacteria > Methylococcales > Methylococcaceae > UBA6136. Next base: position 2,690 of record SXQV01000059.1, read on the forward strand.
CTAAGCCAATCGAAACTCCTGTAAAATCCCGCCGTGCTGTTTTCCACCCTGCCCACGAACCCGATTGCTACTCAATCGCCAACGGAGATGCCATGAAACTCGTTACCGCCATCATCAAACCTTTCAAGCTGGATGACGTCAGGGAGGCTCTCTCCGAACTCGGTATAGCCGGCATTACGGTGACCGAAGTCAAGGGCTTTGGCCGCCAAAAGGGCCATACAGAACTGTATCGGGGAGCGGAATATGTGGTCGATTTTCTGCCGACGGTCAAAATCGAAGTCGCCGTAAACAACGCACTTCTGGATCAGGCTATCGAATGCATCATCAAGGCAGCGAATACCGGAAAAATCGGTGATGGCAAAATTTTTGTAACGAATCTCGAACAGGTGATCCGCATCCGGACCAGTGAGACCGGCGAACAGGCACTGTGATCGCGGGATAACTCCACCGGAGTTTGCTCAACGGATATCCACTGCCTGCAGGATACCCCCCTCCTCCATTCAATTGTTCATCCAAGTTCTGATTTATGCACGCTGACAGCTCATCTGCGTTGGCGAGCTCCAACGCAGGCGCCGATCGCCTTCGGGAAATCCCTTACAACTACACTTCCTTCTCCGACCGTGAGATTGTCATCCGCCTGCTGGGTGAAGCGAGCTGGGAAACCCTTCATAGTTTGCGCGCGGAACGGATCACGGGGCGCTCGGCACGCATGCTCTATGAGGTGCTGGGCGATATCTGGGTGGTTCAACGAAATCCCTATCTCGAAGATGATCTGATCAGCAATCCGGGCCGACGAAAGGCTCTGCTTGAAGCCCTGCGGCATCGCTTGCGGCAAATGGAAGATCGGCGCATTGCCCTTGCACAGGAAAAAACCAGCCGTGCCAACAAGGTCTCAGCACTGCTGCTGGCGGCCCACGAAGCCGTAGACGCATTTCAGGCACGCCTGGAACATACCCATGAACTGCGCCGTCAGGCCATGACCCTACTGTCACGGCATACCCGCAAGGACAACATCTGTTTCGATGGTTATGCGCGCGTCACCCACGTGACGGATGCTACCGACTGGCGCGTGGAATACCCGTTTGTCGTGCTGCATCCTGATAACGAAGGTGAAATCGGCCATCTGGTGCGTGACTGCATCGAATTGGGACTGACCATCATTCCCCGGGGCGGCGGCACGGGCTATACCGGCGGTGCCATTCCGCTAACCCCGCTGTCGGCGGTCATCAATACCGAAAAGCTGCTGGACATGGCTCCCATCGAACGGCAAACACACCTGCCCGGCGTGGATTTCCCTTATGCCACACTGACGACCGGGGCCGGCGTTGTGACTCGCCGTGCCATGGAGGCCGCCGAAGCGGCAGGACTGGTGTTTGCCTGCGACCCTACCTCGGCAGATGCCTCCTGTATCGGCGGCAACGTCGCCATGAATGCCGGCGGCAAGAAGGCGGTTCTCTGGGGCACGGCTCTGGACAATCTAGCGTCCTGGCGTATGGTGACCCCAGATGGCAACTGGCTGGAAGTGGAACGCCTCGATCATAACCTTGGCAAGATTCACCTGCAGCCCGAAGTCAGCTTCCGCCTCCAACGGTTTGGGCCCGACGGGCGGGAGCGGCTGGGTGAAGAGATACTGCGCCTGCCGGGCGAGCGTTTCCGCAAGGAAGGGCTGGGGAAGGATGTCACGGACAAGTTTCTCGGCGGCCTCCCGGGCATCCAGAAGGAAGGCTGTGATGGGCTGATCACATCGGCTCGCTGGATACTCCATGAAATGCCACGCCACGGTAGAACCGTCTGTCTGGAATTTTTCGGCCAGGTACGGGAAGCCGTACCGGCGATTGTTGAGATACGGGATTATCTGGATAGCCTGCCAAAGGCAGGACAAACCCGGGTCATGCTGGCGGGCCTGGAGCACCTGGATGAACGTTACGTGAAGGCGGTGGGTTATGCCACCAAGGCCAAACGGCATGGTCGACCAAAAATGGTGTTGATCGGTGACATCGTCGGCGACGATGGAAATGCCGTGGCACTGGCCACCAGCGAAGTCATCCGGATCTGCAATGCCCGTGGCGGTGAAGGATTCATCGCGGTCAGTGCCGAGACCCGCAAGACCTTCTGGCTGGACCGTGCGCGAACGGCAGCCATTGCCCGTCATACCAATGCGTTCAAGATCAATGAAGATGTCGTCATTCCGCTGCCCCGCATGGGAGAGTACTGCGACGGTATCGAACGAATCAACATCGAGCTCTCGTTACGCAACAAACTGCGGCTCTGTGACGCACTAAACACGGCGGTTGGGGGCGAGCTACCGCTCCGGGCCTACGAGGAAGGGCTGGATGCCGAAACACTCATCGGTGAGCGGCGCCAACAGGCACTGGAGGTGATCGATGCTGTGCGTACTCGGTGGGAGTGGCTGTACCAGCATCTGGATCAACCACTGACTGAAGCCGAACCGGCATTTTTTGACTTAGGTATCGCTGCGGGCGACCTGACCAACCGCACCGAAAATCCAACCCTGTTCCACCGGCTACAGGATCATTCCGTTCGGGTTTCCTGGAAGCAGGAACTGAAAAAGCCGCTACTGGAAATCTTCGAAGGCGACAATTTCCGCCCTGTCATCGAGCGTATCGAATCTCTCCATAAGGACGTGCTGCGTGGCCGGGTTTTCGTGGCCCTACACATGCATGCGGGTGATGGCAACGTCCACACCAATCTGCCAGTCAATTCGGATCATTATGAGATGCTCCAGGAGGCGAATGCCGCCGTAGAACGCATCATGGCGCTGGCACGCTCACTGGATGGTGTCATCTCGGGCGAGCATGGCATCGGCATTACCAAATATGAATTTCTGACCCGGGAAGAACTGGCCCCGTTCCATGCCTATAAGGCTCAGGTCGACCCGGAGGGCCGCTTCAATCAAGGCAAACTGATGCCAGGTTCAGACCTGACGCGGGCCTACACGCCCTCTTTTAGCCTGATGGGTTTCGAATCGCTCATCATGCAGCAGAGCGACATTGGCGCGATTGCGGATTCGGTCAAGGACTGTCTCCGCTGCGGGAAATGCAAGCCGGTGTGTTCGACCCATGTTCCGAAAGCCAACCTGCCTTACTCCCCTCGCAACAAGATTCTGGCCACGTCCCTGCTGATTGAAGCCTTCCTCTACGAGGAGCAAACCCGTCGCGGCGTTTCCATTACCCATTGGAAAGAGTTCGAGGACGTGGCCGATCACTGCACTGTTTGCCACAAGTGCTATAACCCCTGCCCGGTCGACATCGATTTTGGTGATGTCTCCATGAACATGCGCAATCTGCTACGCAAAATGGGGAAGCAGAGCTTCAACCCGGCAAAAAGCGCGGCCATGCTCTTTTTGAATGCTACCCGCCCCAATAGCATCAAGGGGCTGCGGACCGCCATGATCGATCTTGGCTACAAGGGGCAAAGGCTCGGCAACCGGCTACTGGCCCCCCTGGGCCGTGCGCAGACGGCTCACCCTCCGGCTACGCTCGGCAAGCCTCCCGTTCGGGAACAGGTGATTCACTTCATCAACAAGAAGATGCCGGGCAATCTGCCCAACAAGACCGCCCGTGCGCTGCTGGACATCGAGGATAACCAGGTCATTCCCATCATCCGTGACCTTGAGAAAACCCGCATCGACTCCGAGGCCGTGTTCTATTTCCCTGGCTGTGGCTCGGAGCGGCTATTCTCTCAGGTGGGTCTGGCTACCCAGGCCATGCTTTATGCAGTCGGGGTACAGACTGTTCTGCCTCCGGGTTACCTCTGCTGCGGATACCCGCAGCGGGCGGCCGGCCAATTCGACAAGGCGGACAAGATTACGACGGACAACCGCGTGCTGTTTCACCGGATCGCGAACACCCTGAATTATCTGGATATCAAAACCGTGATCGTCAGTTGCGGCACCTGTCTGGATCAACTGGCCGATTATGAGTTCGACAAGATATTCCCCGGCTGCCGATTGATCGACATCCACGAATACCTGCTGGAGAAGGAAGTAAGGCTAGACGGCGTGAGCGGCTCACGCTATCTCTACCACGATCCCTGCCACAGCCCAATGAAGCAACGTGATCCGCTTAAAACGGTCAACAGTCTCATCGCTCCGGCCGATGGCTCGTCCGTGATGAAGAGCGATCGTTGCTGCGGTGAATCAGGAACGCTGGCCATTGGCCGGCCGGACATATCCACCCAGGTTCGTTTCCGCAAGGAAGAGGAGCTACAGGGAAATGTCACAGGGCTCCGCAGCGACGGGTTTGATGGGCCCATCAAGGTTCTAACCTCCTGCCCCTCCTGCCTGCAAGGATTACAGCGCTACAAGGATGACGTGGATCAACTCGACGCCGATTACATCGTGGTCGAAATCGCCAAGCATCTTTTGGGTGAGAACTGGCTACCGGACTACGTACAGCGGGCGCGCAACGGTGGAATAGAGCGAGTACTGGTTTGACCCGTCCGGACTGAAAATAAGCCCGTCAGGCCGAAGCCCAGACCTCAATCGGAGGGAATGTGTTCGCGACAGATTTTGCTGGCGTCTGATTCGGTGAGGATCTCACGGGTGAGACCACAGCGGCGCTGGGCATCGCCGGTTAGCTGATGGTGTACGCATGTCCGGCATGGGCCAAAAGTTTTCAGTCCATTGGCCCGCTGGAGACACAGCAATAGCCGCTGAATGGACTCTTCCAGTTGACGCTGCTCCTTCGCAGGCAGCGCACTGATCGCCGATTTCAGGACATCCGGCGGGATGGACTGCTCCAGCACCTGGGTTCCGGATGGCGTCAAATGCAGATGAACCACGCGACGATCCCGGCTGTCTGTGGTTTTCTCGACCAGCCCATTGTCTTCAAGAACACCCAGGGTTTGGGAGACCGTGCCCTTGGTCAACCCAAGGAACTCGGCTACGGCGACTGGCGTGTTACTGTACCGATTGCAACGGCTGAGATAGTGCAGGGCCTCCATCTGGACCGGTTGCACACCATTGGCAAGCCCGGCCTTGCGAACGCGGGTGCGAATCAGGTTCGCAATCCGCTCCACATATTCGTACATCTCGTTGGGATTCATTAACTCATCGCATCGATTGGCTATTCCTTGGCATCAGGCCAAGTATCTGAAAATTAAATGGCCCTGCGTAAATCATATCCGACAAGGCCAAGAAGCTCATAGCCCCACTAGCAATTTTCAGGCCTTTGAATCGGTGCCGACAGACCTACCCAAAGATCGATATAACCGAGCCTTATCGCACCAATACTGTGCGTATATCAAGCGCTGCACCACCAATGAGCACGAGATCACTAAACCAAACCGCTGCTGCTGGAGACCCAATCATGCCGCCACAATCCGTCCTGACCGGGTCAACGAGGGAGTATCCGATCACTTGACGCGATGCCCATCGGTTTCACCGTTGTCTATGGCTTTTCCCATGCAGGTCATCTCATGATCCGGCAAGCTGGCTGCCGCTTCACGTGCTTTTTGTTTGGAGCCAAATAACTTCTCAAACTCGGCGATGGCTTTTTCCCCGTCTGCCATAGACTTCACATTAAGAAAGTGTGCATAGGCTTCAAAAAACTGGGCCCGACGCGGATCACCCGCAAATCCAGGCAGGCTGCTCGAAATCTCATCCACCATACAATCCGCCACTTCCGCAGGATCAAGCTTGTAGTCCTTCAAATCCTGGTCGTCCTTAAAACGCTCGATCAGCACCTCACGGAGCCCCATCTTTTCTTTTTTTGCACACCCAACCACCGCAAGGGAGGCCAACATCATAATCATCAGTTTTTTCATGGGAAACCCAGCTTATTGCTTGTTGTAATGAGGAAATCGAACAGCCGCGTATTATCGGCCGGTACCGAACGTCTGACTAGACACACTTATCCCAAATCCGTACCAGCTCAGGATTTCTGGATCATCGCCGATGGCTTCTGCAGCAACTGAAGCACGTCCTGAGACTGAGGAAGGTCGGCCCCCAGACTGATGATGAAAGAAGACACTTCTTCTATGCTCAACGGCGATCGGACCACCTTCGACTCATCCACCATGACCGTAAAGCCAGACGTAGGATTGGGCGAAGTCGGCACGTAGACTACCAGCAAATTCTCCACTCGATTCGTAACATAGGCCGGCACCCAAAGATCGGCCCTGGGATATTCAATAAAAACCACCTCGGTGATCTTTTTGTCGTCATCGTGAAATAGTTTCAGCAGCTTCTGAGACACTCGATAAACAGAGCCCAGCAACGGGATCCGGTTGATGATCTTCTCAAGAAAATACAGCACATAAGCCTTGTCCTGCTTGAGAAGATAGCCGGCGTAGATCACCACGCCGACTGCACCCCCAAACAACAGGACGGGAATCAGAATGCTCTCGTACCGACCATAGATGCTGAGCACCGTATCCCGCAGGAAGCCCTCAATATAAAGGACAATCTGCACGATAATGACAATGGGGAGCAACCCCAGCACCCCGATCAGGAAATATTCGAAAAGTCTTTGCAGCTTAGTTTTCATTGCTGATACACCCAAGGATAGAATTACAACGCAGCTTGTCGACGGGTGGGAATTCTACGTCCGTGCGCAGGTTTCTCAACCCAGTCCCGCCAACAGCCGAAATCACGACGAAACTTCAATGAACAAAGTACGCATGTACAGCACGGCCATTTGTCCCTACTGCGTCATGGCAGAACGGCTACTGTTGAGCAAGGGCGTCAACCAGATAGAGAAGCTAAGAGTTGATCTCGACCCTGCGCTCCGGGACGAGATGATGGAAAAAACCCGGCGCCGAACCGTTCCCCAGATTTACATTGGCGCTACGCATGTCGGTGGCTTCGATGATCTCGTCCGACTCGACCGGTCTGGGCAGCTTGATGTTCTACTGAACAGCGGGGAACACCGCTAAAGGTTCAAATCAATCCCGAATATCGGTCACCTCCCCTTCCTTGTTCAGCACAAACACCTTGCTTTGTGTCGCAAAATTACCCAGGACGTTCTTGGAGCGAAACGTGCACCGCACCTGATACCCGCCACGATCGGTCGCGCTTACCTTACCCCATTCCAGAATTTCCATGGAACTCGCATCGTGCATGCGCCGCTTGAGATAACGCTCAACCTGCTCTACGGAGTTATCCCAGGGACTATTGAAGACAACGGATTTTCCGGGAACCGGTGCTGAAAGCTTTTGCGGGCGATCTACCGGTTTTTCCGCTATCACCCCAACATCAGGGACTTCCCCACGACGGGCAGGGTCACTTTTTAGGGCCAAAGGTGACTCATCGGCGCGTGTGGGCAACGCCGGCTTGGCCACGGCAGACGGGGGCGGCCGGCCTGGCGTCGGAGAAGAGGCTGGCATCAGCTTCGCCGGCGGCTTCACCAAACCAGAATCCACCACCGCTTTCGCCTCAGGTTTGATCAGATGCTGCAATTGAGAGACAAGCCCCGTGAATACCTCTGCCGCCCGATCACTGACCGGCTTTTCTCCCGGTGACTCGAATCTACGGGTCGACTCCGGTACCGAAGGCTGGCTGGTCTTTTTATTCGCCGATGGAGCGTCGGCCTTGGCTTTGTGGGCAGCGGGCTGAGTTTTCGGCACCGGGGAAGACGTCACGGCAGATTTATCCCGATAGGGCAAGAATTTACCGGCGGTTGCCACCAGCAGGAAAAGCACAATCAAAGTGCCGCACCCCAGGTTCAATGGTTCCGATGTGCTCCCCCCCGAAGCTTCGGACACCCGGTTGCGCCCTTTCGGCTCGGTGGATTTCCCCTGTAGATCTTTTTGGCTCATTACACCTTGATGGAATCAAAAGCCACACCGAGCGCTTCACGGTCGAGTTGATCCTTATCGATTTTCAGGTAAGCAACCCCCTCTTCAGCCACCACCACCGCTTCGGCAACTCCTGAAATCAGCAGTAACTTTTGGCCCAGCGTAACGGCCTGACCTGCATCGATCCCTTCCACATTGACGAGCAGGCTGCTCACATGACGAGGCGGCTTCATGAACGCCGCCACTAAAAACCATAGCAGGGCAACGACCCCACAGAAAACAAAGACCGGTGTGATACCGTAATTCCCATCAATCCAGCCAGCCCCTACCCCTCCCACAAAGGCTCCCAGAAACTGCGCCGTCGAGTAAACGCCCATAGCCGTTCCCTTCAGATCGGGCGGCGCAATTTTGGAAACCATGGAAGGCAGCGTTGCCTCCAGTAAGTTAAAGCCAGTGAAGAACACGTAAAGCAAGGTGAAGACACCCCAGAAGCTGCCACCCAGCAGAAGAAACCCAAGGTCTGCCAGAGCAACCAAGCCAATAAACGCAAGAAAAACCGGCTTCATCTTGCGCTTTTTTTCAGCCAGGATAACGAACGGCACCATACTGGCGATGGCTAACACAAATACCGGCAGGTAAATGTGCCAATGATCCTCGGTCGCGAGTTGCAGCCGGTCCTTGAGAATCAAAGGCACCACCACGAAAGAGGCCGTTAGAATCAGATGCAGGCAAAAGATGCCGAAATCCAGTCGCAGCAACTCCGGATTGCTGAATACCCTGGCGAAAGAACCCGCCCTGACCTGCGCATCACGATGGAAGCGGGTCACCGCAGGATTGGGCACTACGGCATGAAGAACAACAATACTCAACAAGGCAAGCACCGTGATCAACCAGAAAAGTCCTTTCAACCCCATCCAGTGGGAAAGCACCGGCCCCGCGACCATGGACACGGCGAAGGAAATGCCGATGCTGATACCGATCAAGGCCATCGCCTTGGTGCGATGCTCCTCGCGGGTCAAGTCGGCCGCCAAGGCCATCACCACGGCCGCCACTGCACCTGCGCCCTGTAAGGACCGGCCCGCAATGATTCCGTAGATGGAATCCGATAGCGCCGCCACCGCGCTGCCGATCACAAACAGCAGCAAACCAAGGGTAATGACCGGCTTGCGTCCATAACGGTCAGACCAGAGACCAAAGGGAATCTGAAAAATGGCCTGAGTCAGGCCGTAGGCACTGAGAGCGAAACCCACCATCAGCGGAGTGGCATCAGGCAGATCACGAGCCAACACGGCAAACACCGGCAGGACCAGGAACATCCCGAACATCCGCAACATGTATATCGCCGCGAGCGACAGACTCGCACGGAGTTCCTGCCGGGTCATCGGGGTGTCTATTTCAAACGCCGGGTTCAATGGAATAACTCCTGATATGGGTAATAACGGGGAACAAAGAGGAAGGTCAGGGCTCGATCAACACTCGCATACCCACCGGCACGCGATCAAAAAGATCCAGCATATCCGGGCTTTTCATGCGGATACAGCCATGCGAAGCCGGGACACCCGTCACACCCCGATCCGGACTGCCGTGGATGTAGATATATCGCCAGGTGGTGTCCACATTCCCGTAGCGGTTGAAACCGGGCTCAAGCCCTCCCAGCCACAAGATACGCGTCAGAATCCAGTCATGGCCCGGGCAGGTAGCTGCAAGTGCATCCCCATAAATCTCGCCGGTCGGCCGACGGCCTCGAAACACGGTATGCAGCGATGCACCTTCACCAATTCGGGCACGGATCCGGTGCCAACCCCGGGGAGTACATTCGCTGCCACGCCGTTCGCCAGGGCCATTTCTGGCCGTGGACACCGGCCAGGCAAGAACGGCCGCACCATTCTCGATCCAATCAAGCGACTGCCGGGGAATACTGACGCGCAGAAAAGGTCCTTTTTCAAGCCGGGGCGCGTGAAGCTTCATTTCTCAAAAAGAGCGATGGATTCGACATGGGCCGTCTGGGGGAACATATCCATCACCCCCGCAGTGACCAGACGGTAACCGTGCTCGTGTACCAAAATTCCGGTATCGCGGGCCAGCGTCGACGGATTACAGGACACATACACAATCCGTCCGGCCCCCCAACGAGGGATCCCGGCCAGCACTTCCTCCGCCCCCGCCCGCGAGGGGTCGAGCAAAATCTTGTCGTAGCGGCCCTCGGCCCATGATTGACCAGCCAAAGGCTGGGTCAAATCCGCCACATGAAATTCAACATGGCTCAATCCGGCCAATGCGGCATTCTCGGCAGCACGCTCCACCGCCTCCCGGCCGCCTTCGATCCCGACGACCTCACCTGCACGGGTAGCCAATGGCAGCGTGAAATTGCCGATTCCACAGAACAGATCCAGGATACGATCACCGGGTTGCGGATCCAGCAACTCCATCACCCGCCGCACCATCTTGCGGTTGATCTCGATATTCACCTGGGTAAAATCGGTCGGCTTGAATCGAAACTCAACGCCCTCTTCAGGTAGTGCATAGCCGAGCAACGCAGGCTGCTCAGGAAAAACCGGCGTGACGGAATCCGGTCCATGACGCTGAACGTAAATATCGAAGCCAAACTTTTGGCCGAACTCGCAGAGCCGCTCGCCATCGGCGTCCGTCATGTCTTCGAGAATTCTGAACACAAGCGCGGCACGATCGTCACCCACAGCCACTTCGATCTGGGGCAAGCGCTCGCGGATACTCAAGGTACCGATCAGTTCAGACAGTTCGTGCAGACGCTCGCCCACCTGCGGATGCAGTACTGGACAAAACTCCAAATCAGCCACAAAGGGACTGGAACGTTCCCGAAATCCGACTAACACCCGGCCCTTCTTCGCCACGTATTTGACGCCCAAGCGGGCCTTGTGCCGGTATCCCCAGCTAGGGCCGGTCAGCGGCGGCAATAGCGACACTTCCTCAAGTTTGGCAATCCGTTTGAATTGCTCGACCAGCAGCGCCTGTTTCAGATCAATCTGGGTGGCATCGGCAACGTGCTGAAAACTACAGCCACCACAAACCCCGTAGCTGGGGCAGCGCGGCTCAACCCGCCCGGGTACCGCCGCATGGAGGGCATCCACTTTCCCCTCGGCATAGTCACGCCGGACACCGGTGTAAACGAAGCTGAGCTCTTCGCCGGGCAAGGCCCCATGGATAAACACCGGCTTACCCTCTACACGAGCAATGCCACGCCCATCATGCGTAAGGGCATCAATGGTCACCCGCACCGGTTCACTTGGCAGTATCCGTTTTTTTCGTTTGAAGCTCATGACGAATGACCAGTCATTCCGGGAACACGCCAGTCGAGAGGTATCTATCACCGCGATCGCAGATAATCACGACAATGACGGCCTGTTCGATTTCGCCAGATAAGCGCAAGGCGGCCGCCACCGCCCCGCCAGACGAGATGCCGGCAAAAATGCCTTCGCGAATCGCCAGTTGCCGGGTCATGTCTTCGGCCTCGTTTTGCTCGACATCCAGGATGCGATCAATGCGGCTGAAATCACAGATTTCAGGCAAATATTCCTTCGGCCAACGCCGAATCCCCGGAATCTTCGAATCCCCGGCAGGCTGTACACCGACAATCTGAACCGCCGGATTTTGTTCACGCAAAAAGGTAGACGTGCCCATAATGGTGCCCGTCGTACCCATGGAACTGACGAAATGCGTGACAAGCCCTCCAGTATCCCGCCAGATCTCGGGGCCGGTCCCTTCGTAATGCGCTCGGGGATTGTCGGGGTTGGCGAACTGGTCGAGTAGGCGCCCTTCGCCATGGGCTTCCATGCGGCGGGCAAGATCAATGGCTGCCTCCATACTGCCCGTCGCCGGGGTAAGAATGATCTCGGCACCAAAGGCCTTCATCGACGCCCTGCGCTCGGCACTCATGTTTTCCGGCATGATCAGCGTCATGCGGTACCCCATCATGGCAGCCGCCATGGCGAGCGCAATCCCGGTATTGCCACTGGTGGCTTCAATCAACCGATCTCCGGGCTTGATCTCACCCCGCCGCTCGGCATGCTCAATCATGCTCAGCGCGGGACGATCCTTCACCGAGCCCGCCGGATTGTTGCCCTCCAGCTTGGCCAGAATCGTGTTGGTGGTATTACCCGGCAGGCGTTGCAGCCTGACCAGAGGCGTATTGCCAATGCAATCCTTGAGGGTTCGAGCGGCCATAGAGGTCATCATTGAGGGTCGGCGAATCCTGAGCGTAATAGTCAACTTAAGGGTAAAATCCCGCAGATTCTAACATCACACCCAAGACCATGAAGACACCGGAACTGCTCTCACCCGCCGGCACCCTCAAGAACATGCAGTACGCATTTGCTTACGGCGCAGATGCGGTTTACGCGGGTCTACCCCGCTATAGCCTGCGGGTCAGAAACAACGATTTTCTTGAGCAGAATCTGGGGCTGGGTATCGCCGAGGCGCATCGCCTCGGCAAGTCGTTCTTTCTTGCCACGAATGTCCTGCCGCACAATCGCAAGATCAAAACCTTCATTCGTGATCTGACGCCGATCGTGGCCATGCAACCGGACGCGCTGATCATGGCCGACCCTGGCCTCATCATGCTGGCACGGGAAGCCTGGCCGGAGATGCCCATCCATCTCTCGGTACAGGCGAACACCGTCAATTACGCTGCCGTGCGTTTTTGGCAAAGTCTTGGCATCCGGCGCATCATCCTTTCCCGCGAACTCTCGCTGGATGAAATTACGGAAATTCGCCAGGAATGTCCGGACATGGAACTGGAAGTGTTTGTGCATGGCGCACTCTGCATCGCGTATTCAGGCCGCTGCCTACTATCCGGTTATTTCAATCACCGCGATCCGACCCAGGGTACC
>SXQV01000060.1 GCA_005792805.1 Methylococcaceae bacterium
ACAGGCACCCATCAGCCGCAGAATATCGATGACGCCGGTGCGCGTGGGGTTAATCCCAACGTGTTTCAGCACCACATCCGCGCCTTCAGCGATGGACGCTCCAACCATGAAAAACGCCGCTGATGAGATATCGCTGGGCACGTCAATGTCGCAAGCCGTCAACCTGCCGCCAGAGGTCACCGAAACGACATCTCCCTCACGTGTTACCGGATAACCAAAACCCTTCAGCATCCGCTCGGTATGATCCCGAGTTGGGGCAGGCTCGCGCACAGAAGTAGTGCCTTCTGCATACAGCCCGGCCAGCAGCAAACAGGACTTCACCTGGGCACTCGCGACCGGCATGTCGTAGTGAATGCCTTCCAACCTGGATCCACCATGAATGTGCAAAGGCGAAGTTCCTTTTTCAGTAGTGTCGATCCGGGCACCCATACTGCGGAGCGGGTCGGTCACCCGCTTCATCGGACGCTTGGATAGTGACGGATCTCCCGTCAGTACCACATCGAACGACTGCCCTGACAGCAGCCCCGAGAGCAAACGCATTGAAGTGCCTGAATTACCGAGGTATAGATCCTGCGTCGGAGCTTTCAGTCCATGCAGGCCAACCCCCTGAATAGTGACCCGTCCATCAACCGGACCCTCAATCAAGACGCCCATCGCCTGAAAGGATTTCATGGTCGACAGACAATCCTCGGCATCGAGAAACCCGGTGACGTGTGTGATCCCTTCCGCCAGAGAACCCAGCATGATGGAGCGATGCGAAACAGATTTATCGCCCGGAACCCGCGCTTCGCCTTTCAACGTTCCACCCGGCTGCACCCGAAACGTAACCTTATTGTGTTCCATGATTATTTTTCCAATTGATCCAGAAAACGTTGTCTTGCTGCCTGCGCTTCGGTGAACAGGGCCAGTAATTTACCGGCTTCGCCGTTGGCGATAATTTCGGCCGTCTCGCCGAGCGCCTCACGATATTGTTCGATGAGTGGCAGTATCTCTCGGCGATTCGCCAGACAAATATCCAGCCACATCCTCGGGTCGCTGGAGGCGATGCGAGTGAAATCTCGAAATCCACCCGCCGCAAACTGAAAAATTTCCTGCTGCTCGTCCTTGCGGCCAAGCATTTCCGTCAAGACAAAGGCCAGTACGTGCGGCAGATGACTGGTCGCAGCCAACACCTCATCGTGGTGCTGATGATCCATGAGAGAAACCTTGGCCCCCGTGCTTTTCCAGAGCATTTCGACACGATCCAGGAATTCGGGGTGGGTCGACCGCAGGGGAGAAAGAATAACCCGCCTGTTCACGAACAACTCCGCGTTGGCCGCTCTCGCACCCGAACACTCCGCGCCGGCAATCGGATGGCCCGGCACGAAGTTGCCCGGCACCTCGCCAAAAATCTGCTTAACTGCCTCGACCACATCCGACTTGGTGCTACCCGTATCGGTGTATACAACCTCGTCCCGCCAAAGTGGCTTGAGGACCGAGAAAATCCCGGGCATGACCCCGACGGGCGTGGCAATCACCACCCAGTCGGCGTTTTCTACCCCAGCCTGGATACTGGTATGACCCCGATCAATAATCCCCAACTGCTGCGCCGTCTGGAGATTGGCAAGATCGGGGTCAACCCCAACCACTTCCTCCACCCGCCCTTTCTGCCGCAATGACAACGCCAGAGAGCCGCCGATCAGCCCTACGCCAATCAGACACAGGCGTTTGATCATACGGATAGCACCCGTTCCAGCGCTGCAAGGAAAAAAAGATTTTCTTCAGCGGTGCCTACGGTAACGCGCAAATGGTTAGGAAGACCGTAATTGGCGATGGGCCGCACAATCACGCCTTCTCCCAACAAAGCCTCGTAAATAGCTCCGGCGGCGCGGCCCACATCAAAGGTAATGAAATTTCCAACCGAGGGAATCGCAGCGAAACCACAACTCGCCAGTTCCTGCATCAACAAGGCCCGGCCCACCTCGTTCAGCTGCGCCGTCCTGGCTAGATGTTCATCGTCATCAAGTGCGGCACGGGCCGCTTCAAGCGCCGGTGCATTAACGTTGAAAGGTTGCCGCACCCGGTTCAGCAGATCGGCAATTAGCGGATTCGATACGGCATAACCGACACGCAACCCCGCCAGCCCGTAAGCTTTGGAAAAGGTCCGCGTGACCACTAAATTGGTGATCTCAGGCAACCATGACAAGGCATTCGGATAGTCCGGTTCGCTCACGTATTCGAAATACGCCTCGTCCACCACGGCAACGACATGCCCGGGCAACGCCCGTAGAAAATTGGCCAGCTCAGCTCGCCCCAGATACGTGCCGGTCGGATTGTTGGGATTGGCAATGAACACGACCCGGGTATCGGGACCGATGGCTTCGGCCATCGCCTTGAGATCGTGACCATACTGCGGGCCGTGCGTTCCACTGTGAGCAGGCGCAACAACGGCCCTGGCACCAGCGGCTTGCGTCACAATGGGGTAAACCGCAAACGCATGCTCCGAAAAAACAGCGGAAACATCGGGCGAAAGAAACGCCCGAGCCACCAGTTCCAGAACATCATTGGAGCCATTCCCCAGCGTAATTTGATCGGAGGTCACTCCCAACTTTCTGGCTAGCTTATCTTTCAGCTCAAAGCCACCGCCATCCGGATAAAGATGGAGCTCCGGCAAGACCCTTGTGGCGGCCGCCAGTGCCAAGGGACTGGGGCCTAATGGATTTTCATTAGACGCCAGCTTGACGATGTTGCGGATACCCAATTCACGCTCAAGCTCACCAATGGGTTTACCTGGGACATAGGGCGTAAGTCCCTGCACTCCGGGGACGGCTAGATCAATCGGCTTCATGGACGTTAAGTGAAAACGATCAGTTGAATGCGCGTGGATAGGAACCAAGAACTTTCAGCATTGTGACGTGACGCTCTAATTCGGCCAGCGCCTCGGCAACCGGCTCATTATCACGATGCCCTTCGACATCGACGAAAAACACGTAATCCCAAGCCGCGCGGCGCGATGGACGGGATTCGATTTTGCTCAGGCTGATGCCATGCCGGGCAAACGGCTCCAGCACCCCATAAAGTGCCCCAGGATCATTCTGAATTGCCAGGATCAGAGAGGTCTTGTCACCCCCTGTCGGCCCCACCGGATTTCGGCCAATCACCAGAAACCGAGTGGTATTGTCCGGTTCATCCTCGATGTTGCGCTCCAGAATCTGCACCCCATAGAGCTCGGCGGCGACCTCTCCGGCAATGGCTGCCGTGAACGGCGTGTTCGCCGCCCGACGGGCGGCTTCTGCGTTGCTGCTGACGGAAGTACGCGGAACAGCCGGGAGGAACCGGTCCAGCCATTCACGGCATTGTGCCAATGACTGTTGATGGGAGAAGATTTCCTTGATGTCTTCCAGCCGATTGGCCATAGACATCAGGTTATGATGGATGCGCAGACTGACTTCACCGGCAATCACAAGAGAGGAATGCAGGAAGCTGTCCAGCGTGTGCGTAATCACACCTTCTGTCGAATTTTCCACGGGAACCACCCCGTACTGACAGGCACCGCTTTCCACAGCCCTGAAAATTTCATCGATTGAGGGAAACGGCGTGGCGCAGATGGCGTGCCCGAAATGCCGATAGGCCGCCTGCTGGGTGAAGGTCCCCTCGGGACCCAGAAAGGCAACCCCCAACGGCTTCTCCAGCGCCAGACATGCGGACATCAGTTCACGATAGAAACGGCCTATCGTTTCACGACTAAGCGGTCCATCGTTCTTGTCCATCATGCGCCGCAAGACTTCCACTTCCCGCTCGGGCCGGTGAAAGCAGTCCACCTCACCCGCCGCGATCTTGATTTCCGCGACCGTCTGGGCACAAGCGGCCCTGCGGTTCAGCAAGACCAGCAACTGGTCATCGATCGCGTCGATTTCCTGGCGGATACTGGCAAGTTTTGTCTGACTATCCGAAGCGGCCATGGCGATGGCTTCAGATCACACGAGCGAGCAGAACGCCCTCAATCCCACGAATGCGATTCAAGGTCTCTTCCGGAACAGGGGAATTCAAATCCACCAGGGTATAAGCAACGTCGCCTCGCGACTTATTCACCAGATCGATTATGTTCAGATTGGCCTCGGCCAACGCGCTGGAAACCTGCCCCACCATATTGGGCACGTTCTGGTTGACGATACTCAGACGCACACCTTCGGCTCTGGGGACGACCACTTCAGGCAAATTGACCGAATTGCGGATATTGCCGTTCTCCAGATAATCCCGCAGCTGATCTGCAACCATGATGGCGCAATTGTCCTCAGCCTCCGCTGTGGAGGCGCCGAGGTGCGGCAGGGCAATAACGCCGGTACGCCCTATCAGCTTGCTGCTGGGGAAATCACAGACATAAGTACTGATCTGGCCAGAATCCAGCGCTGCTAGCACGGCCTCTTCATCCACGACCTTTTCCCGTGAAAAGTTCAACAGGACAGCACCCTTCTTCATGAAGTCCAGTCGTGCCGCGTTAATGACATGGCGGGTATGGTCGTTCAGCGGGACATGCAAGGTGACTATATCGGCCTTGCCAATCAGATCATCGATGCTGCCGGCCCGTTTGGCCCGGGATGACAACTGCCAGGCACTTTCCACCGTCAATTGAGGGTCAAAACCGACGACCTCCATACCCAGATCCATCGCCGCATTGGCGACCTTTACACCAATCGCACCCAGCCCTAACACCGCCAAGGTTTTCCCGGCCAATTCAAAGCCGGCAAACTGCTTCTTGCCCTTCTCGACCTGTGCGTTTATCACCGCATCATCGCCCTCCAGCGTCTGGGCATAATGCCAGGCAGGGCAAATCTTGCGTGCGGCCAAGAGCATCCCGGCAATGACCAATTCCTTCACGGCATTTGCGTTGGCGCCCGGCGCATTGAAAACCGGAATGCCTCGCTGGGTATATTCGGCCACCGGGATATTATTGACGCCGGCTCCGGCCCTGCCCACCGCCTTCAATGTACCGGGAATCTCGACGCCAAACATATCGAAGGATCGCAGCATGACCGCATCAGGATGCTGTATTTCGGAGGCCACTTCATAACGATCCCGGGGAAAGCAATCCAGGCCAACCGAAGAAATATTGTTGTAGGTCAGAATCTTGAACATTCAAATCACCCGTGTTTGCGCTCGAACTCAGCCATAAATGCGATCAGGGCATCCACACCCGACTCGGGCATTGCGTTGTAAATGCTGGCACGGAAACCGCCTACCGATCGATGCCCCTCAAGATTAGCCAGCCCGGCGGATTTAGCTTCAGCAATGAAGGTTTTCTCCAAATCCGTGTCAGTGATCTTGAAGGGAATATTCATGCGTGACCGGCAGGCCACATCAACGGGGTTCGAATAAAACGGCGACTGATCGATAGCGCTGTAAAGCTTGGCTGATTTCCGGAGATTGACCGCTTCGATGGCTGCCAGCCCTCCTTGCCCCTTCAGCCATTCCAGCACCAGACCAAGCAAGTACCAAGGGTACGTCGGCGGAGTATTCAGCATGGAACCGTTATCTGCCTGTTGCCTGTAATCAAAAATAGAAGGCGTCCCCGGCAAGGTTTCCCCAATAAGGTCGTCGCGCACGATAACCACGGTAATTCCAGCGGGACCCATGTTCTTCTGAGCGCCCGCATAGATCAGCCCGAAACGGCTTACATCCAACGGTCTTGAGAGGATATTCGAAGACATATCCGCGACCAGCGGCAAACCGCCGGCATCAGGGATTTCCTGAAACTCAACCCCCCCAATGGTTTCATTGGTGGTGTAGTGCAGATAGGCCGCCTCCGGGTCGACCTCCCAACTACTCCGGGCAGGGATCGTCAAGAAATTTTCGGCTTCCGCACTGGCGGACAACTTCACGGTAGAAAAACGCTTGGCCTCGCTGATTGCCTTTTTCGACCAGATGCCGGTATTGACATAACACGTCGTGGATTTTCCACGCAGCAGGTTCATCGGTATCGCGGCAAACTGCCCGGTCGCACCGCCCTGAAGGAAAAGTACCTTATAGCCGGAGGGAATCGCGAGCAGGTCACGAAGATTCGACTCGGCCCGCTCGGCAATGCTCACATAGTCCTTGCTGCGATGGCTCATTTCCATCACCGACATGCCGGTGCCATGCCATTCACAGAGCTCATCGCGCGCCTGCTCCAACACCGCTGCTGGCAGCATGGAAGGTCCCGCGCTGAAATTGTAGATCCTGGTCATCCCTTACTCCTCGCCTTCTGCGGATGCGTCACTGTCACTTTCATCAATGTCGGCCTCGTCTCCTTCCAAGAAAGGAATCCGATCCACACCGACCACTTTTTCATTCGGCCCAAGCTTGATCACTGTTACACCCTGGGTATTGCGCCCCAGCTCGCGGATTTCCTCTACCCGAGTCCTGACCAGCGTGCCACCATCCGTGATCAGCATGATTTCATCGGTGTCGTAAACAAGCACCGCCGCCACCACGCCGCCATTGCGTTCACTGGTCTGGATGGCAATCACGCCTTGTCCGCCCCGGCGATGGCGAGGGAAGTCACTGATGGCTGTCCGCTTGCCGAAACCATTCTCGGTGATATTCAACACCGAGCCTTCGGTGCCGATAACCAGCGCGATAATCTCCTGGCCTTCATGCAGCGTCATGCCGCGAACACCGGTGGCCCCACGCCCCATGACACGCACGTCATCCTCGTTGAAACACACCGATTTACCGGCATTGCTGAACAACATGACATTCTGCTGGCCATCGGTCACCGCCACGTTCACCAGGCGGTCATCCTGACGCAGGTCAATGGCAATCTTGCCGGTCGACCGCGGACGCTCAAACTCTTTCAATGCCACTTTCTTGACGATACCCGCCGCCGTCGCCATGAAGATGAAATGCCCGTCATCGAATTCACGGATGGGCAGAATGGCGTTGATTTTTTCGCGCTCTTCCAATGGCAGCAGATTGACAAACGGTCTGCCTCGGGCAATGCGGCTGGCGACCGGCAATTCGTAGACCTTGAGCCAATACACCTTACCGACGCTGGAGAAACAGAGAATAGTGTCGTGGGTATTGGCCACGATCAACTTCTCGATGTAATCCTCTTCCTTCATTGTCGTCGCCGACTTGCCACGGCCACCACGCCGCTGTGCCCGATAGGCCGTCAGCGGCTGGGACTTGACATAACCCTCGTGCGACACGGTCACCACCATGTCTTCTTCGGGAATCAGGTCGGCACGGGACAGGTCGAGATAATCCTCGATGATGCGCGTCCGGCGAGCGTCTGCGAACTGATCGCGGATCGCGGCCAGTTCGTCTCGAATCACCTCCATCAACCGGACATCACTCCCCAAAACAGCCAGCAGCTCGTCGATGCGGGCGAGAATGTCCTTGTATTCGGCAATGATCTTGTCCTGCTCCAGCCCTGTCAGCCGATGCAGCCGCAGATCAAGAATGGCTTGAGCCTGCTCGGGCGACAAAAGATAGCCCTGCTCGCTCAAGCCAAACGCCGGCCCCAATGTTTCCGGTCGTGAACGGACGGCATCTTCGGCACGTTCGAGCAGGCCAGCGACCAGACCCGGGCGCCAATGCCGGTCCAGCAACCGTTCTTTGGCAACGGCGGGGCTGGGCGAGGCCTTGATGAGTTCGATCACCTCATCGATATTGGCCAGCGCTACCGCCAAACCTTCCAGGATGTGGGCTCGTTCCCGCGCCTTGCGCAAATCGAATAGCGTCCTTCGCGTCACCACTTCACGGCGGTGATTGATGAAGGCCGCAATAATTTCCTTCAGATTCAGGCAGCGTGGGCGGCCATCGATAAGGGCAACCATATTGATGCCGAAAACATTCTGCATCGCGGTCTGCTGGTAGAGATTGTTCAGCACCACCTCGGGTGACTCCCCTCTCTTCAGCTCAATGACCATGCGCATGCCGTCCTTG
>SXQV01000061.1 GCA_005792805.1 Methylococcaceae bacterium
AACATCGCGCTGCCCGGCCATGCACCGCCGGGATGCCTCATGGGAAAAAGTCTATTCCTCGAAAAACGTCCCAAATTCAAAGAGTCAGCACGCCATTTCCGGCCAGCACCCGGCATAATGCGCGGCTTGCTTAAAACCCACAGATTTTGGGTCTTTTTCGCTTAACTGTTCCATACCGGGAACCGTTGCGCCCAAAACAGCCCACATTCAGAGAAGCCGCCCATGTCTGTCATACACCATGCCCTGGTTTTGAATCTCCACCAGCCTCCCGGTAACCTGGAACATCTCCTCACCGGGAAGCCCTGGGAAGCCCGTGAGATTCTTTATGCGTATGACCGGATTCCACGTTTCCTCTGGCCTTATGAGGGCGTTGCCAAGGTTCATGTTTCGCTGTCCGGGAGCCTGCTGGAAACGCTTTCCAGTGCTGAATTCCAGCAGAAGGTCTACGGCGTGGTCGACTGCGGGTCATTACTCTGGCATCTGCAGAATCGGAACATCATCGATATTCTCGGTACCGCTTATTACCATCCGGTACTGCCTTTGATCCCGGACACCGATTGGCCCGAGCAATTGCGGCGATGGCAGGGAATCGCCCGGCATTTATTCTGGCGGCAGGATTTCTCCGGCTTCTGGCCACCGGAGATGGGTTTTTCCATGGAGTTGATCCCATTGCTCAAACAGCGGGGTTACCGTTATGTCATGGTGGATAGCGAGCATGTCGAAGCGGTGACCCCCATGGCCGAGCATGAGCGTCTGTACCGGCCCCATATTGCCCGCTATGGCGGGGAAGAGATCGTCGTCATCGTCAGGGATCGCGAACTCTCCAATGCCCAGGCGTCCGGGATGGATTATTTATGGTTCGTCAAGGAAGTTGCCAGGAGAACCCGGGCCTGTGACCACCCGCCCCTGGTCACCACCTGTAGCGATGGCGAAAATGGCGCCTGGTTCAGGAACACCAATAACGATGCCAATTTCTGGGGAGGCTTCTACCGCGACCTCCTCGATGCCGCCCGCGATGATGGCGTCATTCAGCCGGTATTTATCCATGATTACCTTGAACAGCATGGCACCTTCGGCGAAGTCACAATCAGCACCGGCGCCTGGAATACCGAGTGGCATGATGGTCAGGACTTCACCCAATGGACCGGTTCCCCCGCACAGAAAGCGTCCTTGCACCGGCTGCGCGTCGTGAGTACTGCCGTGCAGGAAGCCATGCGCGAGGCCAGCCACCGTGAGGTTGGCGGGCAGGAGCAAACGGTCCTGGAGGAAGCCCACTGGCGCCTGTTACGCGCAGAAACCAGTTGCAACTTCTATTGGGGTGAGGAATGGGTGAATCGCGCAAACGGCGATCTCGATGCGGCGGAAACCACACTCCGCCGCTTCCGCTCCAAAAAATACCTGATCGACGCAGACCCCGGCTGGTAGCCTCGACCTCAGCCCGCGCCAATCAGCTCGAAGACATTGCCATCCGGATCCTTGCAGAATACGACCGGACGGCCTGAGCGGCTTGGCGTGCAGGACACTCCGGCGGCTTGCAGCCGCGCCTGTAGAGTCTCCAGATCGTTCACTGCCAGTGCGACATGCCGCTGCGTCCCCGGGTAATCATCCGCCGCCGCCTCTGTGCCGAGATTCGCCGATACAATCAGGTGTATCTGTTGGCCACCGGCCTGATACCAGCGCCCATCGAAAGGTTTGCCGGGACGCTCACACGGCGTCAAGCCGAGCAGGTGTTCATAGAACAGGGTGCATGCCGCCAGATCGCTGACCTGAACGGAGGCGTGATGAATGCCAGTTATCCTGTTTTCAGCATCAACTATTTGTTTTTTATCTTTATTCATTCATATCACTTGTCGTTAGCTACTCATGTAGCTACTCACGTTTCTAATCCTAAGGTCGATTCTGGCACAAAAGGGTAGTGGGTCGAGTTTTGATCGGTGACACTGATGAAGCCACTTCAGCACCCCCATAACAAGTCTGGCCGGGCTTCGGCCTGGTGAATGCGTTGAAGTCATTTCCGCATCGGTGGCCAACCGCTCTGATGGTGTCCGGCAGGTAAGCACACCTTTCTGTGCTTAAGTAATCGTCAGCATCACGACACGCTTTGTCGTGAATCACGACGCCGCATGACGCTATCGGGGTATCCTTGCCTTAATCCCGGCAGCGTCCTCGGCCATACCCAATAAAAAGAGCCAGTCCATGTTTGAACAAGCCTTCAAGAATATCGATAACGACCTGCGCAATGAAGCCGGTTGCACCACCGAACTCGACTACACCGAACAAACCTCCTGGCTGCTGTTCCTCAAGTATCTCGACGGCTTGGAGCAGGACAAAGCCATGGAGGCGGAATTGGAAGGCAAGCCGTATGCCTTCATCCTCGACCAACCCTACCGCTGGTCAACCTGGGCCGCGCCCAAGGACCCTTCGACTGGCTCAGGGCAGGCAGGCAAGCTCGATCACAACCAGGCGCAAACCGGCGACGACCTGCGCGAATTCGTCGACCGCAAGCTATTCCCTTATCTGCAAGGTTTCAAACTCAAAGCCAGCGGCCCGAATACCATCGAATACAAAATCGGCGAAATCTTCGGCGAGATAAAGAACAAGATTCAGAGCGGCTACACCCTGCGCGAGATCATCGACCACATCGACGAACTGCGCTTCCGCTCACAGGCGGAGAAGCACGAAC
Source organism: Methylococcaceae bacterium (assembly GCA_005792805.1). Classification (GTDB taxonomy): domain Bacteria; phylum Pseudomonadota; class Gammaproteobacteria; order Methylococcales; family Methylococcaceae; genus UBA6136. Next base: position 2,684 of record SXQV01000061.1, read on the forward strand.
TCTCGCACCTCTACGAAGCCAAGATCAAGAACATGGGCAACGCCGGGCGCAATGGCGGCGAGTACTACACCCCGCGCCCGCTGATCCGGGCCATGGTGCAGGTGATTCAGCCCAAGGTCGGCGAACGCATCTACGACGGCGCTTGCGGCTCGGCGGGCTTCCTGTGCGAATCGTTCGACTACCTGCGCAACCAAGCCGGGCTGACCGCCGATAATCTCAAGACCCTGCAAGAGCGCACCTTCTACGGCAAGGAGAAAAAGCCGCTGGCCTATGTGATTGCGATCATGAACATGATTCTGCATGGCATCGAAGCGCCGAACATCATTCACACCCACACGTTGACGGAGAACCTCGCCGACATTCAGGACAAGGATCGGATGGACGTCATCCTCGCCAATCCGCCCTTCGGCGGTGGCGAGCGCAAGGAAGTGCAGCAGAATTTTCCGATCCGTACTGGCGAGACCGCGTTCCTGTTCCTGCAACACTTCATCAAGATGCTCAAGGCCGGTGGCCGGGCGGCGGTGGTCATCAAAAACACCTTTTTGTCCAACACCGACAACGCCTCGGTATCCTTGCGCAAACTGCTGCTGGAATCCTGCAACCTGCATACCGTTCTCGATTGCCCTGGTGGCACCTTCCAGGGGGCAGGCGTCAAGACCGTGGTGCTGGTCTTCGAGAAGGGAACGCCGACACTTCGACACGGCTCAG
>SXQV01000062.1 GCA_005792805.1 Methylococcaceae bacterium
CGATCGGCATTACCAACCAGCGCGAGACCGTGGTGGTTTGGGACAAGCTCACCGGCCGCCCCATTCATCCCGCCATTGTCTGGCAGGACACCCGCACGGATGAACTTTGCAGACGGCTGGCAACGGAAGGCGGCCAGGACCGCTTGCGGGCGAAAACCGGCCTACCGATCGCCACCTATTTTTCCGGCCCGAAGCTGCAATGGCTGCTGGATCACATTCCCGGCTCACGGGAACGGGCGCGTCGTGGCGAACTGCTCTTCGGCACCATCGATACCTGGCTGATCTGGAACCTGACCGGCGGCATCCATATTACCGACCCCAGCAATGCGTCACGGACCCTGTTGATGAATCTGGCGACGCTGGACTGGGATGAAGAGTTGCTGGCCTTGATGGATATTCCCCGGCCAATGCTTCCGGCTATCCGATCGTCTTCCGAAATTTATGGTCACGCCACCGGTCAGTTGGCCGGAGTGCCTGTAGCCGGCAACCTGGGAGACCAGCAAGCGGCGCTGTTCGGGCAAACCTGTTTCTCGCCGGGCGAGGCCAAAAACACCTATGGCACGGGCTGTTTCATGCTGTTGAACACCGGTACGGAGCGAATCGAATCCACTCATGGCTTGCTCACCACCGTAGCCTACCGGCTAGGCGACGCCACCCCGGTGTATGCACTGGAGGGTTCCGTTGCCATCAGCGGAGCGCTGGTTCAATGGCTCCGTGACAACCTGGGGCTGATCAAGCATGCCGCCGAGGTGGAAACGCTCGCCAACACGGTGACAGACAACGGCGGCATTTACATCGTCCCGGCTTTTTCCGGGCTGTTTGCTCCCTACTGGCGTGCAGACGCTCGCGGCACCATTGTCGGCTTGACCCGTTACGTTAACAAAGGACATTTTGCCCGTGCGGCACTGGAAGCGACCGCTTATCAGACGCGAGAAATTCTGGACGCCATGCGGATGGATTCCGGCCACGCCCTTGGCACGCTGAAAGTGGATGGCGGCATGGTGACTAATGACACGCTGATGCAGTTCCAGTCCGACCTGCTCGGCGCACCCGTCATCCGGCCCAGAATCATCGAAACCACCGCGCTCGGCGCAGCCTATGCCGCAGGTCTAGCCGTGAGTTTCTGGAAGGACACCGGGGAATTGCGGCAGCTGTGGCAACAGGACAGCACCTGGCACCCCACCATGCCGCAAACTCAACAGGAAACCCTTTACGCAGGCTGGAAAAAAGCTGTGACGAAAAGTTTGGGCTGGATTGACTTGGATAGTGCCGTCATGAGATAGCCGCCCATAGGCCGATGCAGCGAACAGTTACGGCGGCAAGGAATGAGGCGGTGCATTTGCATACCGGGTGGCGATTCCCCTCCATCGCCTGATGGGAGGCGGCTAACAGCGACAGGCGCTCCACCAATGACTTCGCCCAGCCAGGGTGGAACCATCAGCCACTGGGCTTACATGGTGCAATCAACCCCCAAGGACGCATCATGGAAGAGTCTCCCTTTCGTTAACCAATCAATCCCTGATTTTCTCTCCAGCTGCCCCCCGGCCCGATGATCAACAATCCGTTGGGATTGACCCCCTAAAATCGCCCGTGGAACCGCTATTGCCCTTGCCCCACATGATGTAAACCGATGACAGTGATAGTGGAACGCCAGCCGAACCCGTGAGAAGGAAAATGCACGAAATGAAATACCCGCCTGACCTGGAAATGGATGACACCGACCGTGACGCCACACCCCCGCCAAGATCGGCTGGGCGCAAGGGGTACTCAGTGGAGTATACTGCTCTCGACTTTGATAAACCCCGGAAGTCGGAGCCATGAAGACCGTGGCCACTAGAATTCATTAATTTTCTGAAGGAGAGGCTCATCATGAAGCGTTCAATCGCAAAGAATCTAATCCTCTTTTTGCTGGTGATCGCCTGCGGCCCAACGGTCGCCCTCGCCAAGCCGGGTGCGGCTCAGCAGCAGAATCAATTGATCACGTTCAATGGCTACTACGCATTGAATAATGCTCCCGGGGCATTCTTCTATGTTGATACCAACATGTACGTATTTAGCGGCGACCCCAAGCCCATATACAGCGTGTCGCTCAACCTCTCACTGGATGGCAAGACCTCGAAGCGCCTCGAATTCCACGGACGATTCAACGGCAGCCGTCTGACACAGCAGGAAGCGGACGGAACCCGCCTGGATCTGATCTTCGAGCGAATACCCAAGCACTTGGGACCCACGGCACGGGTTCACGGGATCATCACATATCCTGATAAGACGGCTACAGCCGTCACCGGCTTCACATACGCCAACCCGATCCCCGTTTCGTTCTGGGGCGGGCGAACCTATTACGCCACAGGAACCGATGGAAAGCCCACTGCGGCGGCCAAACTGGAAAAGAATGGCACCATGACCTACGACGGCGGTACGACCGGAAATCCTTTACAGCCGGTGAAGTCCTATCGGTACAACCTCGACATGTACTACTTCGCTTTGGATGATGACAGCGACCTGATCATGGGCACGGCCGGGACCTCTGGTTTGACGAGCAACAACCTGATGCCGCCCGGAAGCAAGCGACCCAATCGAACTCTGCTGACAATCCCGAACGCGCCTGAGCCACCAGACGGGAGCGGATACTGGTACCCCAAAGACGCTACAGCGGTGACGCTGGCTGATTACAGCGGCTACTACTCCATAGGCAGCCACAAATACCCAAAGGCTTTTGTGACCATTGAGGGAAAGATCATCGCCGACCCGCTGATTACAGACAAGGAACTCTACCGCGTGCTGATTGCTGTCTCCCTGGATGGGAGAACCGTAGAAAGCTGGTACTACGACACTCAACAGATGAGTTTCTGCGGGAATGTTCTGCGGATGCCCGAGCAAGGCATCACGCTGCGACTCAACCGCCACTATCATCCACGAAAGGGGACGTTCTTCAATCTGAGCGGCAAAATAAAGAAACACACAGTGCAGGGGTCTTCATCGTTCAACACCGTTCCGCTATCGGCCTTTTTCGGAACCATGCAGGACAAAACCGGCACCCATACGCTTAGCTTGACGAATACAGGGTTCACATTAGACAAGCAGACGATCACCAATTACGAGTACGTCCCGACGATGTACATCCTTGCCGGCCCGCTGCCGAAAATTACTACTGTACTTTCACTGGGATATGACGGTGCCCATGGGAAGACAGCGATCATTACGACAGGCATCGGCTCGTCTCAAGTTGAGACATTTAACGTCTATGCCATCCCCTGATAGCGAATACAAGAGACTGGACGTGCTGAGGTGCGCCGATACGGCCTGGTTCGCCTAGGCGGGGGGCGTGCCAGGGGTTCAGCAGGGGGACGCCGGTTGACTGAAAGTCGCTCTGATTCCGGGTTACCACGGTCATGCCGTGAACCCGTGCCGTCGCCGCAATCAGGGCATCCCGCTCTGATCTGGGACATGCAGACGCGCACCGCAGCGGGCGACGTGCGTATTCACCGGGAAAATGCGCCTTTCGAACTCGGACTGGAAACGACTCATGATGTCTACGGCATTACCGAGCCACCCGCGAAAGCAAAAGCCAGAATACCAACGTGCCAACTATCTCTAGCCCCACAAAAAAGCCCGGACTAGCCGGGCTTCTTAATTCAGGGCAAGGAAAGTTTTACTGATCCTTGACGTTGATCTTTGCGGTCCAGCCGGTTTTACCCTGGCATTCACCGTCAGAGATCTTGACTTTCACAAACGGCAGCAGGCCGACAACCTGCTCTTCTTCCACCGTTCCATGGATGCCCGCCGGAACGGTACAAACATTTTGTTCACTATCTTCCTCTGAGTCGGAAGCACTCATGAGACCCGGCGAAAGGGTCAGGTGTGACGAACCGCCGTTAGGGTTGTCCAGGGTAACGGTTTGCCCAGCACTCACTGCGGCTTTAACCTTGACTTGCCCCGAGCCACCACCGGTGAGAGCCATGGCAAGGGAGCCCACAGCAACAATGCCAATCAGGATATAGAGGGCTTTCGGATTTGCTTTCAGGGTGTTGACGATGTTTTGGACGCCGTTCCCCCCGGTGTTGTTACCTTCGGACATCAGGTTATCTCCTTAAGATTAGAGTTTTTAGTTTTGATAATCAGGCATGTGGATCGGAAAATGCTCGGGCAAATTATCATGTTGTAAACCCGATGCAAACCCATCAGCCTCTGAAGTTTTCCATAAGGTCATAGCCGTCGAGAGCAGAGAAGGCCGTGAAAGGCCTTGTTCTTGCCTTAATTGTCCTTAATATTCATCACTCAATCTTGAGCGCACGGCCCGGCCTCAGACCGTCGGGCAATTCGCTAAGTTCCTTGAGGCTGACCATCGGCTGGTACGTTCTGGACCCAAAATAGACTTAGGAAACGAGCAGCATGACTGAAGAGGGTGACATTTCGCAACAAAGAGGCACGGGGCAAATTGCATCTTTTCTGGAAAAGGTCGCGAAAACACCGGTGACCGTGACGCCCCCCTCCAGTGGAAAACTGATCTTTGCCATGGATGCCACGGCCAGCCGCGAACCCACCTGGCAGCAGGCCCGCCAGCTGCAATCTTCCATGTTCGACGTTGCCACCGGTCTGGGCGGCCTCAGCATGCAACTCTGTTTTTTTCATGGCATGGCGAGCTTTATAACCTCACCGTGGCTGCACGATGCCAGACAGCTCAAGGCACAAATGGAACGGGTCCACTGCCTGGGTGGACTGACGCAAATTGGCCGTGTACTGGAACATGCCATCAAGGAATCTCGCCAGCAGCGTATTCATGCCGTGGTGTTCATCGGCGATTGCGTGGAGGAAAGCCCGGACTCCCTGAGTCAATTGGCAGGGAAACTGGGTGTACTCAATACTCCTCTATTCATGTTTCAGGAGGGTCAAGACTCCAACGCCGAAATGACTTTCCGCCAACTAGCCAGACTCAGCGGCGGCGCCTATGGCTGCTTTGATGCGGGCAGTGCCCGGCAACTGGCCGATCTCCTCGGGGCCGTGGCTGCCTTCGCCTCCGGCGGCCATGAGGCGATGCGCCTATATGGCCGCGACCGGGGCGGTCTGGCTCAACTACTCACCCATCAACTCACCTCACGCTAATGGCCCAGCTGGTTTTGTTAATCCTGGTTTTGCTTTCCGTCGTGGGAATACGCCGCTTCCTCAGGAACACCCCGCTGGCGCGATACAGCGCCACACAGCAATCGCTGATAGCGCTAAGTGTTTTGTTGCTCTTACTGTTGACCTTGACCGGACGGCTGGGCGTACTGATTCCGCTGCTGGGAGCCGTGCTGGCGGCGTTATTCGCCACCGTCACCCGGATATTGCCAGCGCTGATCCCGCTCATCATGCAATATCTTCCCCAATGGCAGCGCTATCGACAGCAACGCACGGCTCACTCAGGAACTGCCAGCGGAGATGGTGATGCCATGGGATTCTCCACGGTCCAGACCGGCTTGCTGCGCATGCACCTCCATCACGCCACAGGCGAGCTCAGCGGTGAGATATTGCAGGGCGCTCATGCGGGAGAATCGCTGAAAAATCTTTCGCTGAAGGATCTGTCCACGATTTACCATAGTTACACCCAGAAAGATCCGGAATCGGCTAGACTGCTCGCCGCTTACATTGAACGGGTTTACGGTGATCGATGGCGAGAGTCCGGGCAGGCCAGCCACGCTGATGCGGGCGGGTCGACACTGGATAAGGCCGAGGCGCTGGAAATGCTGGGCCTGCATCCGGATGCCACCCGGGAAGACATCATCGCCGCCCACCGCCGCCTGATCCAGAAAGTCCACCCCGACCGGGGAGGGTCCGACTACTTGGCCGCCAAAATCAACCAAGCCAAGGACACACTCCTCGGCGCTTGAATACTGCGATCAACATGACCGAAGTCCAACCTGGCGATCTCACTGCCCCAGCCAACCTTCTGAAGCACGGGGAAGGCACCGGCCCAATCAGGACGCGCCGCCCGCTCTACGTGGATCTGCTGCCGCCCTGCAACAATGCCTGTCCGGCAGGTGAAAACATCCAGGCCTGGCTGGCGCTCGCCCAGTCCGGCCAGCATGAACAGGCCTGGCGGGCGCTGGTGCGCGAGAATCCCCTGCCGGCGGTTCATGGCCGGGTCTGCTACCACCCCTGCGAGAGCCGCTGCAATCGTGCGGAAGTCGATTCCGCCGTCAGCATTCATGCCATCGAGCGTTTTCTGGGAGATCGAGCCATCAGGGAAGGCTGGCAGCTACAACCCGATGTGTCACCGACAGGCCAGCGCATCCTCATCATCGGCGCGGGCCCCAGCGGACTTTCCGCCGCGTATCACCTGGCCATGTACGGTCATACCGTGGAAATCCACGAGGCCGGACCGGTTCCCGGCGGCATGATGCATTTTGGTATTCCGGCCTATCGGCTCCCACGTGATGTATTGATGGGTGAAATCCGCCGCATCGAAGCACTGGGCGTAAAAATTCGACTCAACCACAAGGTCGAGCATCTGCTCGAAGAGAGAGAACGCGGCGGGTTCGACGCGGTCTTTGTTGCCATCGGGGCACATCTGAGCCGGCGGGTGGACATTCCCGCCCGTGACGCCGGCAAAATACTCGACGCGGTCAGTTTTCTGCATGAGACCAGCACCGGCGAGACACCGCTACTGGGTCGCCGGGTGGCGGTCTACGGCGGCGGCACCACCGCCATGGACACCGCCCGCACCGCCCTCCGCCTGGGTGCGGAGGATGCGATGATCATCTACCGACGCGACCGGGAACACATGCCAGCTCACCCCTTCGAGGCCGACGAAGCGCTGGCAGAAGGCGTCAGGATCAACTGGTTACGCCGCATCAAGCATATCGATGAGTCCAGCATCACCGTCGAGGTTATGGCGATCAACGATCAGGGTGACCCGGAGCCCACCGGTCAAATCGAGACGCTGGAGGCGGACACGCTGATTCTGGCGCTGGGGCAAGACTCCGAAACGGAATTCCTCAAATCCATCCCGGGTCTCGAATTCAAAAAGGATGGAACGGTCATCGTCGACAGCAACATGATGACCGGTCATGCCGGCATTTTCGCCGGGGGCGACATGGTGCCCAGCGAGCGAACCGTGACCGTTGCCGTCGGGCACGGCAAGAAAGCCGCCCGCTGCATGGACGCCTGGCTCAGAGGCACAAAGCACACTCCCTCGCCAAAACACGCCCTGATCCGGCACGATCAGCTGAACCTCTGGTACTTCACCGAGGCCGATCAACGCCAGCAGGATGAGTTGGCAATGGAAAAGCGCCGTACTGGCTTTCAGGAGGTCGTCGCCGGGCTCACCGAGGCCGAAGCAACCTACGAAGCGCGACGCTGTTTTTCCTGCGGTAACTGTTTCGAGTGTGACGGCTGCTACGGTTCGTGTCCCGAAAACGCCATTACCAAACTGGGCCCTGGCAAACGCTATCGCTATGAGTATGACCGCTGCACCGGCTGCGCCGTCTGCTACGAACAGTGCCCCTGCCACGCCATTGAAATGATCTCCGAATAGGGCGGCCTCACCGTGGATAAACCTTCAGTCACGCTCGACGGCAACGAGGCCGTCGCTTACACGGCTTATCGCGTCAACGAAGTCTGCGCGATTTACCCCATCACGCCTTCCTCCACCATGGCGGAACTGGCCGACCAATGGGCCGCCGCCGGCAAAACCAATCTCTGGGGTGAAGTTCCCCTGGTCGTGGAAATGCAAAGTGAAGGCGGCGCGGCGGGGGCCGTGCATGGTGCCCTGCAGACCGGGGCGCTGACCACCACCTTCACCGCCTCGCAGGGCCTGCTGCTGATGATTCCCAACATGTACAAGATCGCTGGGGAACTGACCCCGACGGTCTTTCATGTGGCCGCGCGTGCGCTGGCCGCACAGGGTCTGTCAATTTTTGGCGATCATTCCGACGTGGCGGCGGTCCGCAACACCGGATTCGCCCAACTGGCTTCCGCCTCGGTGCAGGAGGCGCATGACTTCGCCTTGATCGCCCAGGCGGCCTCGCTGGCTTCACGCATTCCCTTCATCCATTTTTTCGACGGGTTCCGCACCTCGCATGAGGTAAACAAGCTGCACCTGATCGAGGATGCCCATATCCGGGCAATGATCGACGAACAACGGGTTCGCGCTCACCGTGGCCGCGCACTGAACCCGGATCGCCCGTTCATTCGGGGTACTGCCCAGAACCCGGATGTGTATTTCCAGGGCCGCGAGACGGTCAATCCTTTCTACAACCGGCTGCCGGAACTGGTCGAAGCCGCGATGACCCGCTTTGGCGAACTCACCGGCCGCGCTTACCAGCTGTTTGAGTATTACGGTCACCCGGAAGCTGATCGCGTGATGGTCATCATGGGTTCTGCTGCCCACACCGTCAGGGAGACGGTGAAATTCCTGCAGAACGAAGGCGAAAAGGTGGGTGTCATCCAGGTCAACCTGTGCCTGCCTTTTTCCGCCCCGCATTTTCTGGCGCAACTGCCGCCTTCGGTGAAATCCCTGGCCGTCATGGACCGCTGCAAGAATCCGGGCGCCTCGGGTGAACCGCTCTATGCCGATGTATTGACGGTGCTAAGCGAAGCCCTGGCGGAAGGCCGTTTGTCGCGCCTGCCTGGAGTTGTCGGTGGACGTTATGGCCTTTCCTCCAAGGAATTCAATCCGGCCATGGCCAAGGCCGTGTTCGACGAATTGAAGCAAGACAGGCCACGAAACCATTTCACCATAGGAATCCGCGATGACGTCACGCATACCAGCCTGGACTATGACGCAGATTTCGATATTGAACCGGATAACGTGGTCCGGGCGATCTTCTTCGGGCTCGGTGCGGATGGCACGGTCGGCGCCAACAAGAA
>SXQV01000063.1 GCA_005792805.1 Methylococcaceae bacterium
GCGGCAAACGATTTCATGTGAAGGCGGCCGAACTTACGGACGCCGAGGGCCAGGGGTTCATTGAAACGGAAGCCGCCGCCATCCCTGATTTACCCCGTAATCCGCCTGACCAGGCTCTCCAGTCCATGGGTGGACAGCAAAACGCCGCCACACAGACCTCTCCGCGCCGTGCCCGTCTGGGCAAGCTTCGACTGGAGGAGGCTAGGGGCAGTCTGGACCCTCCCCGGTTTGCCGCACGGGTGATGAGTTCCGGCAAGGCCGAAATTGACCTTATCCGGCGGAAAAACGGGGGCCTGGAAATCAGGGGCCTCCCGCCCATTGCCAAAGGAGCCAGCTCATCGAAGTCCTATAACCCGGTTCAGCTGGGTATCGAAACACTGCAGCTCGATGATTATTCGATCAACTTCTACGATGAAACGATGGAGCCCCCAGTGCGGCTGCGTTTCAACGGTCTGACGCTCAAAGCCTACGATCTGACCCCGGATCGCGAGAACGCCATGGAATTCCGCATCCGTACCCAGGTGGGCAATAGTGCCCATTTCGAGGCCGAAGGCCGCTTGCAGCTCAATCCCTTGCAGCTCAGCTTCCGCTTCGGTCTCGACAAGCTTCGGATGCGTAGCATTGAACCTTACTGGAAACCCCTGACCAACATGGACCTGCAACGCGGCAATCTCAGTCTGTGGGGTGATGTAATCGCCCGCGAGGCACCTGATCTGATGATCGACTATGCCGGTGGTGCCGAGATTCTGGAGTTCGATGCGATAGATCGCGTCCATCGCCAACCTGCCTTAAGGTGGGATCTGATCAGGGTCGATGGCCTAGCCATCAGTAATAAACCCCGGCGTTTCGTTGCCCGGGTGGTGACCGCAGAAAAACCTTTCGCACGGGTGGCACTAGATGAGAACCGCCACCTCAACTTACTGGCGACGCTGGAGCCGCCAAATCAGGCCGCCATTCCGCGAGGGCTCGAAGCTCTGCAAGTGGAAAAAACACCCGCTTCCAAACTACCCTCGGCCGGTGTCGGACTACTGCGCATCAAGGATGGCACCATCGATTTCTCTGATCGAAGCATGAAGCCGGGTTTTTCCGGGGTGGTCACGCAATTTGACGGCACCCTCAGCGGACTCACGTCCCGTGCCGGTGCGAAGGCGACGCTTTCGCTGAATGGCCGCTTCAACGGTAATGCCCCGGTCAACGTCTTTGGCGAACTGGATCCCATGGATTACCGTGATCACACCGATGTTACTGCGCAATTCACGGGGATCAACCTGACTACATTCTCGGCGTATTCCGGCAAGTTTGGTGGATACCGCATCGAAAAGGGCAAGTTGGACATGACGTTCAATTACCGGATGCAGGATGGTCTCATGGAGGGGACGAACCAGGCCGTCCTCGATCAGCTGACGTTGGGGGACCGTGTCGATGACAACGCCTCCTGGCTGGTCGACTTTGCCCTGTTCATTCTCAAGAATGGTGATGGCAAGATAGACATTGATCTCCCGGTTTATGGTGATCTGACCGACCCGGAATTCAACCTTTGGACACTGTACCGGGATGCTTTCACCAGCCTGATCGCGAAGATTTATTACACCCCGGTGAATCTCTTTAACGAGGCGGTTAATGGAGAAGAGGCACAACATTTCACGCTGTCATTTTCCGCCGGGGATACCGAGATGGTCGACACTTCGGTTCTGGCGTTGAAAAGCATCGCGGACATGATGAAGTTGAAATCAGGTACCACGTTGGACATCCGTGGTACCGCCGACCCGCGTCAGGATCAGCGGGCGCTGGCGAGCCGGGTCTTGTTGGAAGAATTAAAGAAAGCGCGTCGGGTAGAGTTGCGTGCCCAAGGTGTCAAGCTCCATGGTGCACCGGTAGCTGATTTGATTGACGAGGATTACCAGCGGTTATTTACCGCCTATTACCGGGAAAAATACCCATCTGCGCCGGAAATTCGCGCGATCGAAAGGGAAAAGCAAACGACCTTGAATGGGCGATTGTTTGAAACCGCTAAAAACAAGGTCTTGGATCAGTGGCCAATCGACGAAACCCAGCTGCGGACGCTGGCACAGAATCGTGCCGAGGCCATTCGCGGCTTTTTGATAGAGGAGCAGAACATTCCGGATGAACGGCTGTTCCTGCGCGACGCCATGCTAGAAATCTCGCCGGATGCGTGGGTGCGGGCCGCATTGACACTGGAGGGCTTCTGAGCAATCTGGCCGCCGGACTACGGCGGGATCAGTAACCGCTGGTTTTTTGTGACTCTGAGTCGGCGGCTGTTTATCTAGGCTTTGGTCAGGCCTGCGCTTCCAATGCGGAGCCACCAGGGTCCTGACTGAAATCCTCGGATGCCTGGCCTCGATGAGGCCGGGTTTTTTCTTCCGATAGAACGGCATAACGATTAATTAGCCAGATGAGCCTCTCAAACAGACTGGTGGCCGGCAGTAGCTTTGACTGACTTTCAATGCCTAACCCATTTTCGGCCTTGATAAGACCCTCACGCAGATTCTTCATAATGGCGGAACGATCGGATGTGAGGGTCAAAATTAAACTGTAATCGGCAATGTCACCTTCCTGTAGGGCATCCTCCAGCACCATAAGCACGGTGCAAAGCCCCTCGACCAGACTATGCCGCAAATTGAAAGCGGCGGGCTCGGGAAATTCGGCCTGGAGCAGTTCGAGTAGAGCCCGGCACCCCTCTTGCAGATGAGCCAATAGTTCGTTTCGGGAGCGGATATTCATGAGCCGCTCCAGGGTTTGGTGGGATTGAGGGTGGCCCATTAAGCGGTCAATGAAGATCTCGCATTGAGTCGCGACGATGGTACAAGCCTTGAACAGTTCGCGGCCCTCAAAGGGCTTTCCCTCGACCTCCTCCTCCCGGAGTTCGTCGAGCAGGCGGGGTAACAGCCCGACCAGCCGAGCCTGTTCCTTTTCTACCAGGTCGAGCGCGGTTTCTGCTTCCTCGATGGCTTGCTCGTAGAGATACACCGGTTTGGATAAGGCTTCGGCAGGATTGGGTGGGCAAAGCCGCTGTGCCAAATTTTCGAGGCTGCCGCCTATCGCGCTGGCCAGGGCGGCGGAGACCAGTTGCAACAATAGGTACACAACGGCCACCTGATGTGACAGACCCGAACTCAGATGGGAGGAGAACACCTTGATACCTGGAACTTCGGCATAGAGCTCCAGCAGAAACCAGGGAAGGATCAGGAGTACGCCCAGGGACTTGATCCATAGCTGGATTAAAGCCAGTTGGCGTCCGGTACCCGAGAGGTTTCCCGCCAGCAGAAAGGTGCCAAAGCCGGAACCCAAATTAGAGCCCAGCACAATCATCAGGGTTTGATCGAGATTCAGAATCCCGGCCGCTGTCATGGTGACGGCAATCGCTGACATCGTGGATGAGGACTGGATCACGAGTGTTAGTGCAGTTCCGGCGATAAAGGGCAAAATCAGCGAATCCGCAGAAAAGCGCATGAATGACCGAACCCAGTCCAAATCTTTGAGCGGGGCGGCACCGATCTTGATGAGCCAGAGGCCGAAAAAGAGCGTGCCAACACCAAAGAGCGCACCGACTACGTGGCGGAAGCGGTCGCTGTCATTAAGGCCAAAGTAATGGCAGAAGCCAACTACGCCCAGGAGATAAAGGACGGCAAAATGGATGTCGAGCGTGGCCAGAAAAACCAGCAGGGATGTGCCGACATTGGCCCAGACAAGAATCGGCAGGGCCCGCCGCAGCTTTACCATACCGCTAGTCACCAGCGACACGACGATAAAGGTCACGGCGTTAGAGCTCTGTGTGACGATGCCTGCAACAATCCCGACGAGAGCAGAGCTGATGGGATTGCCAGTCGCCTTTGCAACCCAGCCACGAAACCGGTGCCCGGTCATTTGCTTCATGTGTGACCCGATCCCTCGGATACCTATGAAAAACAGTCCGAGACCGGCAAACAGGTTGGCAATGATCTCCATGCGGTATTCAGTGACTGGTGCGTGGCCGGAACCACAGGAGCAGGGCGAAGACGAGCAGCGCGCCTAGTGAAGTGACTGCCATGTTGAGTCGTTTCAGGTTTTGGTAGCGCTTCAGGTCGGCTTCATGGCTTGCTTGGCGCATGGTTTTGAGCTGGTCCCGGAGTTCGGCGGCTAACTTATCCAGCCGCTCGGTAAAAGGCCTGTCTATACCGAGTACCAAATGATCGATTTCCTTTGCCCGTGACTGACTGATGTGATCACCATCCAGAAACACCCGGTACCGGGCCGAGAGTTGGGTATGTTCGGTCAGTAAGCCATTGATAGCCGATTTCTGCTTTTCATCAGAGGATTCCAGCAGGCCTTGCAGCAGATGGTCGACGTGTTCACCATCGCGGTTGAATGCTTCGCGGTAATACGCATAGTCTTCGGTGGATTCACCGCGTAGCAGGATATTCTTCCATTCCTGCACTTGGCGCTTGAATCCCACTTCCGCCGAGGAGACGGCATCGGCCGAGCGGAACGTAGTTTCCAGCCGTTCCTGATCTTCTGCTTGTTGCTCGGCCGCATAAAACAGCCCGAAGGCGGCAATGCTGCCGCCCAGTAAGATAACCATCAGTATGGTCCCTGCAACGGCGATGAATGCCCGCTCACTGACGGGGAAGGCGGTTGATTTTGCCTTGTTCATGTTTCTGCCTCCTGGTTTTGGTGCTTGGTTGAAATCAGGCTCACTCGGCCATGATAGTTTGCCGAGAACCTGCCGTGATCACCAAGCTGAATCTTGTGCTTTTCCCGTCAATTCCAGGCTTGGAGAACCAAAATGTCAGAAGAAACGGCCGAAAAGGAAGCAATCAGTTCGCAATGGTGAGGCCCAGGCATGTCTGATTGAGGTAACTCGGCAGACAGTCATCTGCCGGGGATGGCTTCAGCCCATGTGTTGAGCCGCTTTTTCTGCGTTGCTCAATGCCGCTCAGGAACAATCATGTCAGGGACGCTGGGCTAAAAGAGGGTGGAGCCAAAGCCCTTTGCCGATTAGCCGAACCTCCCCGTGATGTAGTCCTCGGTCAGCTGGTGTTGTGGATGAGTAAAGACTTGAGCGGTTTCGCCCACCTCGATCAGGTGACCCAGGTGAAAATAGGCCGTGCGCTGCGAGACACGCGCTGCCTGCTGCATGGAGTGTGTCACGATGACGATCGTGTAGAGCTCCCGGAGTTCATCAATCAGTTGCTCAATTTTGGCTGTGGCAATGGGATCCAGCGCTGAGCAGGGTTCATCCATCAGAATCACTTCGGGATTAACCGCGATAGTTCTGGCAATGCAGAGGCGTTGCTGCTGTCCGCCCGACAGCCCTGTACCCGGCTGCGCCAGCCGGTCTTTCACTTCATCCCATAGCCCTGCCCGACGCAGGGATTTCTCCACAATCTCTTCCAGCTCGCTCTTCGCATTAACTAAGCCGTGGATACGCGGGCCATAGGCGACATTCTCAAAAATACTTTTTGGAAACGGATTGGGTTTTTGGAACACCATGCCGACTTGTGCACGCAGGGGAACCACATCAACGTCTTGCCCATAGATGGGTTTCCCATCCATAGAAATGTCGCCGGTTACCCGGCAGTCCTGGATGGTGTCATTCATCCGGTTGAGGCAGCGAAGAAAGGTCGACTTGCCACAGCCTGAAGGGCCAATCAGAGCGATGACTTGGTTATTGCCGATATCGAGATTGATATCCTGAACTGCTGGTTTTTCGCCATAGAAAACATCAACGTTACGACAGCGAATGCGCGCACTTGCCGAGGTGTATTCGCCAATGGTTTCCCGGTGATCCCTGTCGAACTTCACGTTGGTTGCCTTCTCTCTGGGTTTCACGGGTGATGCTCTCTCATGGGGTGCCAGAAGATAGTGTTCTGCGTTTGGGTCGCTCATTGAGATGGAAGCGGTGTATGTCGTCATGGTTACCACCGGCGCTCATAACGCTTGCGCAAGTAAACGGCGAGACCATTCATGACAATCAGAAAAACCAGCAGCACCATAATGGCGGCCGAGGTACGCTCAACGAAGGCGCGCTCCGGGCTATCGGCCCACAGATAAATTTGCACTGGCAGCACGGTCGCCGGACTGGTGAGACCGGTCGGAACATCGACGATGAAGGCCACCATGCCGATCATCAGCAGGGGCGCGCTTTCACCGAGGGCTCTGGCCGTGCCGATGATGGCTCCGGTCAGCATGCCTGGCATCGCCAGGGGTAATACATGATCGAACACCATTTGCGCCGGGGAAGCGCCAATCCCCAAGGCGGCCTCTCTTACTGACGGGGGAACCGACTTTAAGGCAGAGCGGCCGGCAATGATGATGACCGGCAAGGTCATGAGTGTCAGGACGAGTCCGCCTACCAGTGGCGATGAGCGGGGCAGGCCAAAGATGTTGATGAAAACGGCGAGGCCCAGCAGACCGAACACAATGGAAGGCACGGCAGCCAGATTGTTGATGTTGACCTCAATAAAATCAGTCCATCGATCGCGGGAAGCAAATTCCTCCAGATAAATGGCGGCCGCAATACCAATAGGCAGTGATAGCCCGATGGTTACCAGGAGGGTGAATGCCGACCCTGAAACGGCTCCCCAGATACCGGCGGCTTCGGGCTCGCGGGAATCGCCGTTGGTGAAGAACTCCTGGTTGATGGCTTTGCGGATACGGTCCTGGTTTTGCAGTGTCACTAGCCAGCCCTGGCTGTCCCTGTTGCGGTCATTGAGTTCAGAGACCTCCCCGAGATGGCCTTTGGCCAGCATGTCGATATTGTCATCGACCGGCAGCCAGACCCGCCGTGTCGTGCCGATGAGCTCAGGCTCCGCTTTCACCATGGCGCGTAACCGCTGGCCGGCAGATGAGCCGACAAATCCGGAGAGGGCTCGTTTCTTTTGCCGGTCAGTCACCTCAGGGAAAAGCCTGTATACAGCAGATTTCCACAAGGCATCGTAGTCGGCACCCGACAGCGCGTCGCTGCTGCGGGTGCCTTCAGGGTCGATGATCTGGGGGTCGAACGTGATATCCAGCGCCACATTTGTGTAGAGGAAGGCTGAATAGCCCTTGCTGATGATGCTGCTGAAAAGGATCAGCAGGAAAAGCAGGGCGGCGATGATGGAAATCAGGCCATAGGCGCGGAATCGAAGTTCAGCCTTACGCCGTTTGGCCAGACCCTCCATGACAATGTCGAGGCTTCGGGAAGTGGCCACCTTGTGGGGTGCAAGATCATTCATATTGTTCTCGGTATTTCCTGACGATACGCAGGGCAAGGATGTTCAGAGCCAATGTCAGCAGGAACAAAACCAGGCCCAGCGCAAAGGCGGCGAGCGTCTTGGGGCTATCAAATTCCTGGTCTCCTACCAACAAGGTGACGATCTGAGTTGTCACCGTGGTCACGGCGGCCAGCGGATTGAAAGTCAGGTTGGCACTCAGTCCGGCGGCCATGACGACGATCATAGTTTCGCCTATAGCGCGGGAAACAGCGAGAAGGATGCCACCGACTACGCCAGGCAATGCGGCGGGCATCACCACCTGACGGATAGTTTCTGACTGGGTTGCACCCAATGCATAAGCCCCGTCACGGAGTGACTGGGGCACGGCATTGATGAAGTCGTCGGAGAGTGAAGAAACAAACGGGATGATCATGATGCCCATGACCAAGCCTGCAGCAAGCGCACTTTCTGAGGAAACATCGAGCCCTACAGAGGTTCCCAGGTCGCGGATGAAGGGTGCGACTACCAGCGCGGCAAAAAAGCCATAAACCACGGTCGGGATACCGGCCAAAATCTCCAGCAGGGGTTTGGCCGTGGACCGAAACCGTGGCCCGGAGTATTCAGAAAGATAGATGGCTGAGAGGAGGCCAATCGGAACGGCGACAATCATGGCGACCAATGAGATCAGCAGTGTGCCGGTAACCAGCGGGATGGCACCAAATGCCCCGGATGAACCTACCTGGTCTGAGCGCATCGCAATCTGGGGGCTCCACTTCAGACCAAAGATAAAGTCGGTAACAGGAACCATCTGAAAAAATCGTACTGACTCGATGAGCACGGAGAGGACGATGCCAACGGTCGTGAGAATAGCCAGCAAAGCACAGCTGACCAGAGAGACAGTCAAGACCTTTTCAACCTGATTGCGGGCGCGGAAAGTGGGCTTGATTTGTCTGTGCGCGAATAACGCACCAACGAGGCTGACGCACAGGCTGAGAATCGTGAGCAGGAGATTGCTCTGTCGCCCAAGCTGGAGGTAACGGTCGGCTGCCGCCTGGATAACCGGGTTCGCCTGGGCATAAGTCGATTCCGAGGCAGCATTGCGAATGTCATTGATCAGCAGGCTGATTTGGCTGGCATCGGCCTTCGTCATTTCCTCAGGCAGAACCGCCAGGGCTCCGGCGGTCATCACGTGGCCCTCACCCAGCTGCCAGAACACCATCACCAGCAAGGCTGGAAGGGTGGACCAGAGCGCCATGTAGTAGCCATAGAATCCTGGGAGCGAATGCAGTCTGGGGCCGTTCTTGGCTATCAGGCTCTCGGCCCGGTGCGTTCCCCGGTAATAGGCGGCTACGCCAAGCAACACTATCAGCATTAGTAAGTTCGATTTTTCCAACGCAATTCACTCCATGGAATTGGGATAGCAAGCCAGAACTTTATCGGTGTTTGGTTACAGCTTGATGAAATTATGATGTTGCCGGTCATCGATGGGTTTAATCCAGGTGGCAGCGCATCCTTTGTTTTCAGCATAGAAATAAGCCTGTCACATTTGCATGTCAGGCTTGCTGACACGAGACGGCCATGAAATGGAGAGAGTCATGATGGGTGGAGATGAACTGACAGAAGGCTATCTTTATGAGGCCGCTTCATACGATGACGATTTTCCTTGTGAGAGTGAGGAAGAGGGTTGTGCCGACACCCAGGATGGGCGCGATGCCATCAGTCCATTTACGGCTTTGCATTGCGCGGTGAATTTTCTGGCTGGAACTACTTCCCGTCAACGTTGAACTTGCCTGACCGTCACTTGAGGCAAGGGGTGACCGTTTCTATTTTGACAGGATTTTCTGCACGGCCCTCGCCAATCTCCGTCAATAGGCCAAATTCACCCTCTTTGCCCGGAGCTACGGTATGTCTGTCCCTGGCCGCTAACAGGTTGAGTTTGCAACCAGGGAAATCTGATTTGTTGCTAATGGATACTTGTTATGGCCCTGAACCCTGTCATTGAAACCCGTCGCGGCTTTACATCCCGCTCAGAACTTTTCCAATACCGGTTTCAGGCAAGAGGCTCACAAGCGACCGTTGCCAGAGAGTCTCTTCAGGACGCACCCGCTCTCAACGAGGGGAAAGCATCCCAACCCCGGGTAAGCTGTCAAGGGATCAACGTGACTTATCGGGGGAGTCGCGTTCTTCATAACGTCCACCTGGACGTAGGACAAAACGAAGTACTCGCCTTGATCGGTGCTTCGGGCTGTGGAAAATCAACTTTCCTGCGCTGCTTGAACCGGATGAATGACACCCTGCCTGAGTGTCGGGTTGAGGGCAAAATTCTGCTGAATGCTCAGGATGTTTACGCCCCCGAAGTCGACGCAGTTGGTCTTCGAGCCCAGGTGGGCATGATTTTTCAGAAGCCAAACCCGTATCCCCAAAGTGTCTACGACAACATTGCGTATGGTCTCAGGATTCATGGCTTATCGACCTGTGCAAGTCACGAGCATGCTTTGGTCGAGAACGCCTTGCGCCAGGCGGGGGTCTGGAAGGAAGTAATGGATCGGCTGCATCAGCCGGCTTATCGACTTTCGGCGGGACAACAGCAGCGCCTTTGTATTGCGCGGGCCTTGGCGGTTAACCCATTCGTGATTTTGATGGACGAGCCCTGCTCGGCACTTGATCCCGTGTCAACGGCTATCGTGGAGCGACTGATTGAGGAGCTCCGGGAAAAATACTCGATCATCCTGGCGGCGCATTCATTACAGCAAGCCGCACGGGTTTCACAACGTACCGCCTTTTTTGATCGGGGCCGACTCATCGAGGTCGGACCGACCGCCCAGATATTCACGACCCCAAAGGAAACGCTGACAGATGCCTACATCAGCGGACGCACCGGATAATTTACAAGGAGCTTTCATCATGCATGCGTTTATCGAGGGACATACTTTCAAGCGGTTTGATGGTGAGTTGTCGCATCTACACGTCCTGGTGCTGGAAATGGGGCGGTTTGTGAATACACAGCTGACAGACGCACTGCTGGCATTCAAAAACAGGAATCTTGAGCTGGCCCAAGAAGTCATTGATCGTGACATCCATATAGATAATCTGGAGGTCGACGCAGACGCGGAAATTCTCAAAGTGATCGCCCGCCATTGTCCTGTGGGTTCCGACCTTCGGGTGGTGATTGCCGTATCGAAATGCGTGAGCGATTTGGAAAAGATAGGCGATGAAGCCGTCAGGATTGCAAGCTTGATGGCTCAGATGACGGTGGGCTCGGCCGGGCATCTTACCCCTGAACTGATCGTGGACATCGACCATATTGGCAACATGGCCCTGTCTAACTACCAGTCAGCGATCGAGTTGTTTGATGTGTGGGACGAGGCCAAAGCCCATCGGGTGATTGATGGGCACCGGCAGATGGATGGCGAATTTCAGTCCGAACTCCAGCGGTTGATGACCTACCTCATGGAAGAAACCATCGAGATGGGTCTGGCGGTCAATCTGGTACTGGTTGCAAAATCGCTGGATCGCATCACCCACCACGCACTGAATCTCGCCGAGTACGCCATGTTTGAAATCAAGGGGATAGACGTTCGTCTTGCTCAGCCCTGAAGCTGGCTCCGTGATTCGGAACAAGTCATCAATTCTTCATTCGAGCGCAATAATTCTTTCATGAATCCTCCGTATCGTGCCGCTTTGAACCGGCCACTACGGACATATCATGAAGCAAAGCCCAGCTGATCTGACTAAGCCAACCACGCGACGTTATGTCGCGGAAATCGCCACCCATCTGTCTGATATTCGCGCGGCCCAAGCGCTCCGGTATCGCATATTCGCGCAAGAGATGGGCGCAACACTGCACAGCCTGATTGACGGTCTTGATGTCGACGAGATCGATGATTATTGCGACCACCTGCTGGTTCGCGATCTTCGTTCAGGCAGCATCGTCGGCTGTACTCGGCTTCTTCCCGACATCGCGGCGGCCAGGCTGGGCCGTTTTTATTCCGAAGGGGAATTCCAGTTAGACGGTGTACTGGCCCTGCCAGGACGATTCCTCGAAATTGGCCGTACCTGTGTCGATCCAGCCCATCGCGGCAGTGTGGTTTTGGGCGTGCTCTGGAATGGGCTGGCTCGCTACGTTCATCAGCACCGCTTCGACTATTTGATGGGATGCGCCAGTATTTCTCCCGGGCCCAGCGGGTTTGCGGTGGGGGCGGTCTATCGGCAAATAGCGCCAGATCAGTTTGGGCCTGCTGCACTGGCAGTTCGTCCCCTTCAGCCGGTACCGGCCCATCTCCACTGTGTTCGCGACGAGAGCGGCATTCCGCCGCTGTTGCAGGCGTATTTGCGGCTCGGCTGCTGGGTCTGTGGCGAGCCCTGCTGGGACCCTGACTTCAATGTCATGGATGTCTTCATTTTGCTTGAGCTCTCCCAGCTACAGGCCCGTTATGAAAAACGGTTTATCACCACTCACACGGAGGTCGCCCATGACATTATGCCGGGTATGGTTTAGAGCTACCTTGATTGCCGGCATGTTCCTTTACGGCTTGCTGGCCGTAGGCGTCATCATGCCTTGTCTCCGCTGGATGCTAGGTCGCCGGGCTCAAGCCTGGTGTGACCGTATCGTGCAGCAGTGGAATCGAACCGTTTGCAGCATCCTGCACCTCAGGCTTCGTGTTACCGGGTTGCCGGATTCTTCAGCCGGACTGACGGTTGCGAACCATCTGTCCTGGCTGGACATCATCGCCCTGGGATCGCTGCAACCCTTTCTGTTCGTGGCCAAACAGGAGGTCGCGGACTGGCCGTTGATGGGCGCTCTGGCAAAGGGGATCGGCACCTTGTTTATTCGTCGAGGCGATGCGAACCAGTCCGCTGCGGTCAGCGAAACGATGACCTGGCTGTTACGTCGTGGGGTGCGTCTGTTGGTGTTTCCTGAGGGAACGACGACCAACGGAGATCAGGTCTTGCGATTTCACGGCAAGCTCTTCCATCCCGCTCAACGCGCCCATGTCAGTGTACAGGCGATTGCACTGAAGTACTCCGGCATGGCCGGCCACCATGCCCCTTTCATTGGTGATGATGAGTTTCTGCCTCATCTTCTGCGCATCCTGCGATTGGACAACGTTGATTTACATGTCCACTTTTGTCCGGCGCTACCGGCGGGCCTTCGACGTGATCAATTAGCCCGAACTACCCGCCTGCAAATGACAGAACATCTTTATCCCGCTCGCCAGCGGGGCCTGTTTCTGCCCCGGCCTCGTTCATACCCAAGTTTATGAGGCTGCTTAGGCAGGATGCCGATATGCTTTGCAGACGCTCCATCAGGGCCGCCGTTGTCGGCGGTAAATTCAAGGTTGCGAGCAGAATTTATGACAGCGAATGTGATCCTGGCCTTGGTATGGGATCAGCGGGGACATTGATAGCGATTGAACGCGGACACCGTTTTCCGGATCCGGCCAACCCCTACTTGGTCAGTGGGTAATATATTTGATGCCACTCTGAGAAATAGAGGGTAGAGTTCGCCGAACCACGACGGCGTACTTTCCAGGCGCGGGTGCAGGCTTATGACACAAACTAGGCGGGAATTCCTCAAGACCACGGCTGCATCGGGGGTCTTGCTGGTCTTTTCGAGAATCGAACTTGCCGGACAGGAGGCTTGGGCGGCCACTCTGGACAGACCGCAGGACTGGAAAGGCGCACCCGGCAAAGCCAATTTTCGGATTGATGGTTTTGCGAAAGTCACGGGCCAGAAAATCTACGCGCGGGATTTTCGCGCTCGCGATCTGCCGGGTTGGCCTCAGGAGGAGCAATACGTTTTCATCCTCCGCTCCAATTTCACCGATCGCACCTACGAAGGGCTGGATTTGTCCGACTTGCCGGACGAATTGAAGCCCGTTCGTATCGTGACCGCCGAGGATCTTGCCGCAGATGGCATCGGGATCGCCAAGGCAGACTTCCCCGAGGGGATGTATCTGGTTCCCAAAGGCCAGGTGCCGGATCATCTGGGCCAACCGGTGGCCCTGCTTTTCTTTAATGATCGACATGTCATGCAGGCAGCCCGGTCCCAGTTGATGTTCGAACTGGAACCCGCCAGATCCGGCACCGTTGTGAAGCCTGCGGAACCTTACGTCTACCAGCCCGAAACCAGTTTTGTCCACATCGTCAGGGACGGCCCACAACCCTATGAACAGCGAGTCAAGCTCGCGCAGACCCAGGGAGGACCCGTCCATCCGGAACAGCCCGGACAGCGCAATGCCGAGGCAATGGCGGGAGTCAAGCTGATCGATGAGAAACTCAAATCAGCCGGCTGGAGGGTCACCCAGCATACTTACAACACCCAGCTGATAGATCCCATGTTCATGGAGCCGGAATCCGGCCTGGCATGGCTGGACCGGGGTACCGACACGCTGCACCTGCTCATCGGCAGTCAGTCGCCCCAGGGTGATGCCAGTAATGCGGCGGCTCTCTTCGGGGATTCGGGCAGCAAATTCAAGGTGAAGACCGTCGATTTCACCTCCTGCTATCTGGGGGGCGGTTTCGGGGGACGGGACACCTCCATCTTTTGCCTCTATCTGGCGCTGGCCGCCGCCTATGCCGATCGTCCCGTGCGTATTCTCTATGACCGGTTCGAACAGTTCCAGAGCGGAATCAAGCGGCATCCGGTCAAAATCGATCTGACCGTGGCCGTGGATGAGCAGGGAAAATTCAAGGCCCTCCGCAACCATACCCTGCTGAATGGCGGTGGCCGCATCAATCTGAGTGTCTATGTCGCCCAGGTGGCGGGCTTGAACCTCGCCGGCTGCTATGATTTTCCGCTGGCGGACATCCTGTCGCAGGCACAGCATACCCGCTCGGTGGGAGCCGGGTCGATGCGAGGTTATGGCGCTTCCATGACCGCGTTCGCGATCGAGTCCATGGTCGACGAGGTCGCCGATTCTCTCCAGCTGGATCCGATCGAGTTTCGCCGCCGCAATCTGCTTCATCCCGGCTGGTCGATCGTCACGGGCGCGCCCAAGGCACCTCCCGGCCTTGATGAGATTTGCCGGAAGGCGCAAGCCCATTCGTTCTGGAAAAACCGGGAAACACTCAAGCGCTCCCGCTCTACCGGAGAGCTGGCTTTTGGGGTGGGGTTCGCCATTACCATCAAGAACTACGGTACGGGAGCGGATGCCGTCCTGAATGACGTGGCCGTGGATGAGAACGGCCGGATCACAGTCACCAGCCATGCCATCGATATGGGCAATGGCTCGGCAACCACCCTGGCGCTGAGCACCGCCAGCAGCCTTGGTGCCAATGCGGATGAAGTTGTCCTGGGAGAGATACAGCTCTTCAAGGCGCTGGAAATGGTGGAGTCTTTCGAGGCTCAACCCGACAATCCCCGGTGGACTCCCGTGTTCTTCATGTCGAGCAAGGCCGCCACTACTTCCTCGCGCTGGGTACACGGGGTCGAGCAGTCTGCGCAAATACTGTTCGAGACGGGGCTACTCCCGGCAGCCAGGAAAATCTGGGGTGCCCGGGCAAGTACGCTTACCCCGAAATCCGTCCATTGGCGTGATTCACGGCTGTATGCGCCGGGCTTCAAACCCTTGAGTCTGGCCGAAATTGCCAGGCGGGCCCATGCCGATGGGCATGTGGTGGCGGTGACGAACCATGCATTCTTCAGCGCCCGCTGGGTAGAGGCCGATTACACCATCGACGGAATGACCCTGCGCATGCCGATTGATGGCCTCGCTGTGCGCAGGGGTGGTAAACCGGCTTATGAAATCATCGACCGCAAGAATCCCCTACTTTTTACCGTGGAAAGCATCTGGGAGGGGAATGGGCAAACATTTGGCGCCTGCGCCTGCCTGGTTGGCGTTCAGGTTAACCAGCGCACGGGGGACGTCGTCGTCACCGAGGGGGTCCATTACCTGGCACCCGGCCGCGTTCTTCAGCGCGATCTGGTGGAAGGGCAAATGGACGGTGCCTTCGCCATGGGTGTGGGACACGCCTTGCTGGAGGATTTACCGCCCTTCGAGGATGGCCCATCGAATGGACGCTGGAACCTCAATCGTTACCATGTCGCCTTGGCCAGGGACTGCGCCATTGGCCGCATCGAAAAGGTCATTCTCCCCCCCGAATCCCCTGATGCACCGGCCCGGGGGATAGCCGAAGTGGTACTTTGCCCCGTTGCCCCGGCGATAGCCAATGCCGTAGCCCATGCCATAGGCAAGCGCTTTTATGATCTGCCGATCACCCCCGAAAAGGTTCGGGCCGAACTGGGTGTGACGAGGAGTTGAATATGGATATGATCGAGCTGGAATTCACCTTGAACAACCAGTCCATCGTCCGGCGGGATGTGGATCCGGATCAGAAGCTGAACGATTTCCTGCGCGAGGATCTGGGCATGAC